>NZ_BAAAMR010000012.1:0-129892 GCF_039529375.1 Actinomadura napierensis | reverse complement strand
GAGGAACAACACCGCACCTCACCACCGACCGGCTGACCCATCTCACCCCAGGTGGCCGTGAAACGGGGGGAACCTCACTCGTCGCCGCCACAGCCGCGAACGTAGGCCTGCGTGACTTCCCAGCTAGGCACGCGCTTGCCCTGCGCAGCCGTGCTCAGCGCGCCAAGTGAGAAGTGGGCGCGCTGCGCGAGTTCGCGGTAGGTGAGCCCCGCGAGCTCGCGCAGATTCCGCAGCTCCTGAGCGAATTCGGCCACGGGGCCGGCGCCTGGGTCGATCGGCCTCTCAGGGCGTGCCACGGCCGACTCTTTCCGTGTCCAGAAACACGGGTCGCCCCTCGGCCTTACTCGGGCAGGCCCTGGGCGCTATGGAAGGTCAGCTGGCGACTGACTTGATCGGAGAGCAGGCCGGTGATGGTGATGCTTCCCCAGATGGCTAGGGGATCAAGCCCCTGCTTGCTCAGAATGACAACGGCGGCGATGACCGTGATGAAGACGATGATGCGAAGGACGGGCAAGGGAAGGTAGGTGCCTTCCACCCCACAAGAGTAAGGGTCCATCCGGTTCCTCCTTGAGATCTGTCGGTGCTGGTGCGGACCGAACTCCCTCTGGGCACCGCAGGCCGGTTGCCGCCGGCCGTTCGTCGCGATCCTGAGATCCAAAAGGAGTATCGACGCTCATCGTGCTGGACCCCTGATGCCGAGTCCAGCCGAAGGAAGAAATCCAACTCCGATCTGAACAACCTCGGTCAGTGTCGCCAGGGGCCGACTCCACTCGCCCGGCATCGCTCGCACCTCCAGACCGAGCAGCGTTCGGTCGCGCGGCGACCTAAGACACCTCTCGTCTCTCCGGCGCTAAACAATTCACGTTCACCCAGTTCAGAGCGTCTAGCAGAGTTGTTCACAGCACGAGTCGCGCCTCCCTCGCCTGGTCCGCGCTTCACGAACAACGCGCGTTGCTCGATGCTGAGGGCACCGGGATCTGCGGGTCCCGGCGAGGTCTGTCTGTTGGTGCGGACACCTCGCGTCCGGGGCCCTCTGTTGCCGCAGGGGGCCCTAATCAATCCACCAGTGACGACACTCAGGCAGACCCGGCAGCGTGAGGTCGCGGTGCAGAGAGATCGCGGGAAACCGGTCTTGGTCCGCGGCCTTCCCCGAGCAGCTCCCCCCGCAAGTCCGCACGGCCCGTGGACACCGACCCCGAACTCGCCCGCATCCGGCAAAGAATCTGGTCTGTAAGTTCGGCGAGAACATCGCGTACGCCGTCTGACTGACCGCCAAGGACACGACACCGGTCGGCCACCCGACCTGGGGCTCAGCGACGGCTCGGACAGGGCTCCGGGCTCCGGGCGGTGTTGGCGCACCTCCGGGGCCAGCTTGGCGTTCAGGTGCCGGTGACGACCTCCTTCGGGTTGTGACGGTCTGCCGTCATGACGGCGTGACGGTGACGCCGTCCGGCGCTCACCCCTGCGAGTGCAGGCGGCGGTGAAGGGCGCCGCCCTTGGTGTGCTTGTGCAGGAACCGGGCCAGGTCGGCGAGGGGGCTGCCGGGGTCTGGCAGGGCGGGCGCGACGGAGGCGAAGCGGCTGCGACGGCGGTTGGGGGGCGGGGCCGCGGCGTTTGATCGGGGTGCCGACCGCGGCGGCGTGGAGCTTGGCGGCTTCGGCGTCGATGACGTGGATGCCGGTCTTGGCGGGTGGGGCCAGGCGCGGTTCGTCCCAGTCGTCGTCGCCCGCGGGGGCCTGGACGCCGGTGAGCGGGTCGGCGCAGGCGACGGCCGCGTTGAACACGGCCGGGCCGCGGCGGCGTAGGGGCGCCCCTAAGAACACTGTCCCCTGAGGTAAACCGGATGATCTAGAACGTTTTGCGGCGACTGTCGGGTACGCCTGACATCGGACACCGCAAGACGTAAGGATCTTCGCCCATGGGGCGGTCGGTGGATCTGGGTGAGCTCGTTGAGCACTGGACGTTGCTGGATGACGAGCGCGAGTTGGTCGCGGGCAAGCGGGGAGCGACGCGGCTGGGATTCGTGCTGGCACTGAAGTTTTACATCCGGTATGGCTGGTTTCCGCGCGGGCCAGCGGAGCTCAGCGATCACGCAGTGGAGTACATGGCTCGACAGGTCCAGGTGGAGGCGTCAGAGCTGGGCTTGTACGGCTGGTCGGACCGGACGGCCCGCTACCACCAGACGCAGATCCGCCGTCATCTGGGGTTCCGGGAGTGCTCGCGCGAGGACGCCGAGAAGCTGACGGTGTGGCTGGCGGCCCAGGTGTGCGAGGCCGAGCGACAGCACGACCGCGTTCGGGTGGAACTGCTGGCGCGGTGCCGCGCGGAGCGGATCGAGCCGCCGACGCCCAAGCGGGTGGACCGCATCATCCGGTCGGCGCTGCGTACGGCGGAGCAGAACGCGACGGCCCGGATTACGTCCCGGTTGCCTGCTGAGACGGTGGCGCGGCTGCGGGCCCTGGTGGCGGTCGAAGCCGGCGAAGGGATGGCGGACGGGGAGACAGGCGAAGGCCAAGACGCCGATGTCGACGTGCTGTCGTTGATCAAGGCTGTGCCGGGGAACATGAGCTTAGAGTCGATGCTGACCGAGATCCGCAAGCTGCGTGCGGTGCGCGCGGTCGGTCTGCCGACGGGTTTGTTCGCGGACGTGGCGCCGAAGGTGGTCGCGGGGTGGCGGACCCGGGCGGCGGTGGAGTCGCCGTCGCATTTGCGCGATCATCCCGTGCCGTTGATGTTGACGCTGCTGGCGGAGTTGTTGCACGCGCGGGAGCGGGAGATCACCGACACGCTGGTGGAATTGCTGATCTCCACGGTGCACCGGATCGGGGCGCGCGCGGACCGGCGGGTGACCGAAGAGCTGGTGAACGCCTTCAAGCGAGTGACGGGCAAGGAAAACATCTTGTTCTCCATCGCCGCGGCGGCGCTCACCGAGCCCGACGCGCCGGTGCGGGAGGTGGTCTTTCCGGCGGTGGTGGGCGGTGAGCAGACGCTGCGGGAACTGGTGCACGGATACAAGACCAAGGGCCCGGTGTACCGGCGCACGGTGCAGACGACGTTGAAGGCCTCCTACACCGGCCACTACCGGCACGGGCTGATCGAGCTACTGCGGGTGCTGGAGTTCCGCTCCTCCAACACCGCACACCGCCCGGTGCTGGACGCGTTGGAGCTGGTGCGCCGGTACGCCGACGGTCGGCTCACCTACTACCCGGCCGGGGAGCTGGTGCCCGAGCACCGTGGCGTCGCCAGCGACTGGGCGCCGCTGGTGTTCAAGGGCCCCGTGTCCGGCGGCGGTTCCAGCCGGGGCGGCCGGGCTGGTGAGAGCCGGGTGGTGCGATCGGTGTACGAGATCGCCACCTTCCAGGCCCTGCGCGATCAGCTGCGTTGCAAGGAGATCTGGGTCGTCGGCGCCGACCGCTACCGCAACCCGGACGAGGACCTGCCCGCCGACTTTGAGTCGCGCCGCGGCGAGCATTATGCCGCGCTGCGCAAGCCGCTGGATCCGACCGCGTTCATCGACGAGATCCGCGAGGAGTTGCGCACGGAGTTGTTCGCCTTGGACGAGGCCGTGCCCGGCGTGGACTGGCTGGCCATCGGCGAGCGCGGCAAGCAGGGCCCGATTCGACTCACCGACTTCGACGCCGCCCCTGAACCGCGCAACCTGCGGCGGCTCAAGGCCGAGATCGGCCAGCGGTGGGGCACCGTCCTGCTGATCGACATGCTCAAGGAGGCGGTGCTGCGCACCGGCTGCCTGACCCAGGTGTCGGCGGCCGCCGAACGCGGCGATCTGGCACTGGCTGAGCGTCTGATCCTAGCGATGTACGCCTACGGCACCAACACCGGCATCCGCGCCGTCGCCGCCGGCGGCAGGCACGGCCACCACGAACGCGACATCCGCTACGTGCGGACCCGCTACCTGACCGCCGAGGCCGCGCGGATAATCGCGATCCAGATCGCCGACGCCACCTTCGCCACCCGCCAGCAGACGGTGTGGGGTGCCGGGTCCAACGCGGTCGCCAGCGACTCCACCCACTTCGGCGCGCTCGACCAGAACCTGTTCACTCAATGGCACGCCCGCTACGGAACTGGAGTACGCGCAGGTTCCCGGGACCTGACCTTGGCCGCATAACCGCATCTCAGCAGGTCGCCACCTACCAGGTCCGTCGATCTCAATCCTGCAGGATTCTGCCGCTGTCACCAGGATTCCTGGAGAGGCTGGTGTAATATCACGGACCGTGAGTGATTCCAGGAGTCGTCTGTTGTCCGTCGTGCGGCCGACGGGCTCCCTCGACTCGGCCGAGACGGCCATCGGTGACCCGCTGCTGGAGGAGCCGGGCCTTGCCGACGTCGTCACGCTGCAGCGGCGCAACGCGGCCGAGGTAGGTGATGGGGACGAGGAGAGCTTCTTCCTGGACACCCTGGCCGAGTACCAGTGGGCTCGGGACGCGGCCGGGTTGGCGGCGAGCACGCTGGAGCGGCTGACCAAGCCGGTGCTGGAGATCTGTGAGCACTACGGGTTGGCGCCGTGGCGGCTGACCCCGCGTCAGGCCGACATGTACTTCGCCGGAGTCGGCAAGCGCGGCCGGTCCACGGTCCGGCAGAAGATGAACATCATCGACAGCTACTTCGCATTCTTGGAGCAGCGGTACGCAGGTGAGATCGCCCGCCGTTACGGGGTGGCCGTCGAGTCGCCGATCGACCCGTTCAACCGGCCCCGGCACCGCGGCGATTTTGGGCTGCGGGTCCCGCCGTCGCAGCGGGCGACCGGGGAGTTCTTCACCCGGTGGCGGGAGTCGCTGGATCAGGCTCGCAAGCCGCTGATCGCCCGCCGTGACTACGTGATGGGCAAGCTCACCTACATCTCCGCCGTCCGGGCCGCCGAGTTGTGCGGCGTGGCGGTCGGTGACCTGCACTGGGAGTCGGGGCAGTGGGGCCGTTTCCTGGTCAACGGCAAGGGAGCCCGCGGGTCCGGGCCAAGGCCGCGCGAGGCTTACATGTTCAGAGAAGGCCGTGACCTGCTGTGGTGGTGGATCGAGGAATGCCGAGGCGGCTTCTGCGACGACCCGGACGATCCCAACGCGCCCCTCTTCCCCTCCGAGCGGATCCCGACGGCGGTGTCGGCGTTGAACGTCGCGGTGCCGGGGATCGCGGTGACGCCGTCGACGTTCCGGCGGGCGTTGAAGATCGCCGGGCGGCGGTTCCTGACCGGCCCGGTCCAGCACCTGCATCCCCACCTGCTCAGACACGCTGCAGCGACGCACAACTACGAGCGCGGGATGTCGCTGTGGGAGGTGCAGAAGATGCTCGGTCATGATCGCCCGACGACCACGGTTTCGTACCTGGCCACCGCCCACGCCGATCCGGAGAAGGCCAGCCTGGCCGCCGCCGGGCGAGCGGTGCAACGGCTGACGATGGACAAGGGGAACCTGCGGTGAAGTGGAACCTGCGCTGGGCAGCGGCCAAGCGCGACATCTGGCGGCCCAGCGATCTACTGAAGGCCTTCGAAGAGGTCGGGTTCACCCCGTCGCTCAGCAAGGTCGCCGCACTCTGGAGCGGCAAACCGATCTCCGTCCGCCTCGATGACCTGGACAAGATCTGCGCCGCGCTTGGGTGCACGGTCGCTGACCTGTTGGAAGCCGAGCCCCTCGTCACCGCCGACGGCCAGCAGGAGCAGACACAGCGGGCGGTCGGCCACCAGGCGGGCGGGCCGGTCCGGCCGACGCCACGGCGGGGCGGTCCCCGCCGCTCGCTGCCGCCGAACTGACACCCATGCCGAAGCGCTGGCCGATCGGGCAGTGCCGGGTCTGCCTCGGCTGGGGCGAGAAACCCCAGTTCGCCGACTGCGGCGCGTGCTCCTCTTGGCGGGCCCTGCACCCCGAGCAGGCGGCCTGCCGCAGGTGCGGGCACGGCAGCCACGTCAACACCGACGGGCTCTGCCGGTTGTGTCTGCTGACCATCCGTCTCGAGGACCCCGAATGGGTCGCCCACCTGGTCGGCGGCCGCCCGGCGCAGCTCATGCTGATTCTGCCGGGAGACCGGCTCCCCAGATCCCAGCCGCTGGACCGGCCCGTCCGCGGCCACGCGCCCGACCGCACCCGGCCCCGGTCCCTGCTGGACCAGTTGCGCATCGCCACAGCCGAACCGGTCGACGACCCGCACGTCTGCCCGCCGACGATCCGCAGCCAGCTCCTGCTCTTCCGGCCACGCCGACAGCTCACCGACGCGCACGCCCGCCGCCTCAGGCACCGCGACCTGCCCGACTACGAAAACCTCAAGGACACTGCGACCGCGCTGGCCGCCGAGCGCGAGCTGAGCAAGGCATGGTGGCGGGGAACCTGCCTCATGCTCCGGCTGGTCCTGGCCATCCGCGAAGCCGACGGCGAGGAGACGATCCGGGAGGAAACCCTCGACGACCTGCCGCGTTTCCGCAACGCCGTCGCCGACGTGCTGCGCCACGCGGGCCTGACAAACGCGGGACTCCTCGCGCCGCGGCGCCGCCCCCGCCCCGTCGTCCTGCACAAGCCGCAGCGCAGCTGCCAGTACTGCGACTGCTGGGGGTTCCGGACCACCTGCCCGGGCTGCTCGCCCTGGAAGCATCAGCGGCACCTGCACCCAGTCGGCGACTGCGCCCGATGCGGCCGTCCCGACGTCCCCCTGCTGGACGAGATCTGCCGAGCCTGCTGCCTACACATCGACCAGCACGGCCCCGACGCGCGGGCCGAGTCGTGGACCCAGCTCTGGCTGGGCGGAGACCTCGCCCCGCGCCTGACGATGCGATCCGGCACCCTCGGCTACGTCGCCCCGCACCATAGGGCCCGCGCCCGCGCCGCAGCCCGCCGGCCACCGCCCTCACCGATCTCGCCTCACCTCCTCGACCCCGGCCAGGGCCTGCTGTTCGACGCCCGCCGGGACTGGAGCTGCCTCGCCAAAGGCACGCTAAACCAGCTGCCGTCCCTCACCCCGAACGCCCAAGCCCTGCTCGCGGACTTCCGGCGTCACGCCGCCGAACGCGGCCTGGACGAGCAGGTCAACCGGATCGCGGCCCGCAGCCTGAGGATCCTGCTCGCCTGGCTCGGCGCCGACGCCCCGATCCACGAGGCCGACATCCTCGCCCTGCCCGCCGACCGGCCCGGCACCAGCGCCCGCCACATCCTGGCTTTCCTGCAGCAGCACGACCTGCTCACCCCGGACCCCGACCGCCAGCTCGACATCCACCAGCGCGCCATCGAGCAGCGTCTCACCGAACTCCCTCCCGGAATCGCTGGCGAGCTGTGCGCCTGGGTGGGTGTCCTGCGTGGTGAAGGCCGCCGCGAGCACCGCGCCATGCTGTTCGAGACGATCCGCAAATACCTCGGCTATCTGACTCCTGTCCTCATCCTCTGGGCCGGGCGCATCTCCAGCCTGCGCGAGATCAGCCGCGACGACGTCCACGCCGTCCTCGAACAACGGCCCGGCCAGCCCGGACTCGACCTCGCCACCGCGCTACGCAGCCTGTTCCAAGCGCTCAAGCAGGAACGGCTCATCTTCCGCGACCCCACCCGCGGCATCACCATGACCTCCGTCGTCCGCTTGCCCGTCCCGATCCCCACCGACCGGCTCCGCGGCCTCATCGACCGCGCCAACGGAACCATGGCCAAACTCGTCGTCGCCCTGGTCGCCATCCATGGCCTCGGCCGCAACGAGACCCCAGGACTCCTCCTGGCCGACCTCGACCTTCAAGACGGGACGCTCCTCGTCCGCCGCCGGCTGGCCCGGCACACCGTCTACCTCGACGAGCTCACCCACACCCTCGCCATCGCCTGGCTCCGCGAACGTCGCCACCGCTGGCCCCGCACCATCAACCCCCACCTGCTGCTCAGCCAGCAGACCGCCGTCATGGACACCGCGGTCTCCATCATGGTCATCAACGAGATCTTCCGGCCCCTCGGCATCAGCCCGTCCAAGCTCCGCCAGGACCGCATCCTCGACGAGGCCAAGCACACCGCCGACCCCGTCCACCTCATACGCGTATTCGGCATCTCCGCTTCAACAGCGATGAAGTACGTCTACACCGCCCATCCCGAGCGCCGATCCACCCTGCCTCGGTAGTCCACACTGGGCCTGGTCCACGCTATTCGACCTAGGTAAGATAAGCGCCATGTCAGGTCCGATCCGAGTCACCGGCCCGCTTCTCGATGTCGCGGAGGTCCTCCTGCAGGCGTTCGATGACAAGGTTGAGTTGCATGGCTGGGCAATCTTGAAGGCCACGAAACGGTCTGGGCCCACGGTCTATGGCGTTCTTGATCGGCTCGAAGACGCTGGTTGGATCATTGGCCGCTGGGAAGACCAGCACCCCGAGCCGAACAAGCCACGCCGCCGCTTCTATCAGCTCACACCCACTGGGGTGGTCGCGGCTCGCAACGTGCTTGCCGAACGCCGGCCAGAGACGCTTAACCGACCACCACGCCCTGCACCAGGCATGGCCGTTATCGGCTGGCTGCACGGCCTGCTGCCCGGCGGTGCCCGATGACCGGTGGGGAGACTCTTTTCGCCATCCTCTCCGGCCTGGCTATCAACGAGTGCTGCGAGATCTCTCCATGGGCCGCGCGCAAGCTCGTCCACTGGTCAGCCCGCCGCTGCTACGTCGATCCTGTCCGCGCTGAGGTCCGCGCTGAAGAGCTTGCGGCACTTATCGATGACCGCCCCGGCAAGCTGTTCAAGCTCATCACCGCGCTCGGGTTCGTGACCGGAGCGATCATGAGCGCCGTTCGCCGAGCGGTCGCGCGCAACGCCCCCAGGATCGCTGACCTCACCAAGAAGCTCGTCCGACGTGGTCGCGCCCCACTCGCCCCCCTCTTGACCGGCAGGGCGGTGGTGTTACTGGACACCTCCACGCACGGCGTCAGAGCCTACGACGCTCGACGAGCCAACGGCTTTGTCAACGACCTGGAATGCGACTGGGTCCTTGCGGCATGCAGGCGAATCAACGCGGAACAGCGACGGCGACCCGGGCCGCCAGCGACCGTAAGCGTGCTCACCTATTACGGCGCCCAGGCCCATGCGCTCCGCCGCCTCCTCGACACCCACTACGCCGACTTCCCAGGGATCCGCTTTCAGATCGTTGGGACGCTTGGCGAGGCTCAAGGACAGCAGAGCGAGTTCGCCATCGTGAGCTTCTGCCGCGCCTCGCGGTCCGGCCGCGTTATCGGTTTCCTGAACGACGTGCGGAGGCTCCACGTCGCAAGGACCCGGGCATCCAGAGGGCTGATCATGGTCGGTCATGCGCCGACACTGCGTCAGATCCGCGGGCCAGCCGCCGGGGTGATCAATCAGCTGCTGGATAGTGCCATGATCTTGCACGATCTGCGGGAATTGGAAGCGTGAGTACACCGCGAACTCGTTCGGGGTGGGTGACCAGGGCCGCGGCCACGCACGGGTTCCGCCACTTGCACGATGAAGAATCGGCGAACCCGCGCGCTTTCGGCCGCAGCGTCCTAATCTACTGGCACGTCGAGCGCGATCCACTCCCAGCTGATCTCCTGCACCGCTTCCGAGGTCGCCGCTATGGTCGAAGGCGCCATCCGGCACGGCACCACCATGCAGGTCGAGGGCAACTACGGCGACACCCACAGCCAGTCCGAGATCGGGTTCGGCATCACCCGGCTGCTGGGGTTTGACCTGCTGCCACGCATCAAACGGATCAACCACACTCGCCTGTACCTGCCCGGCGCCGGTGAACGCGGCGCCTACGCCAACCTTGAAGCGGCGCTGACCCGACCGATCCGCTGGGACCTGGTCAGCCAGCAGTACGACGCGTTGATCAAATACGCGACCGCGATCCGGTCCGGCACCGCCTCCACCGAGGCCATCTTGCGTCGCTTCCTCAAAGCCAACGCCATGGACCCCACCTACCAGACGATGATCGAGCTCGGCCGCGCACAGAAGACCATCTTCCTGGCCCGCTACCTGCGCGACCGCGACCTGCAACGCGAGATCAACGCGGGCCTCAACGTGGTCGAGTCCTGGAACCGCGCCAACAGCGTGATCTTCTTCGGCAAGGGCGGCGACATCGCCTCCAACCGCCGCGACGAACAAGAACTCTCGGTGCTGTGCCTGTGCGTCCTGCAGGCCGCGCTCTTCTACATCAACACCCTCATGATCCAAGACGTCCTCGCCGACGCCGACTGGGATGACCTGCTCACCGCCGCCGACCGGCGCGGTATGACCCCGCTGTTCTGGACACACGTCGCGCCCTACGGCGAAGTCGCCCTGGACATGGACCGTCGCCTGCCTCTGCGAGCCCTCCCTCAGGCCTCCGGATGAGGCCGCACGCGCGAGACGGCGAGACGCCCGAGTGAACAGGATGAGCAGACGAGCGGGTGTCGTGGCCATCCTGGCGGCCGTTGTGATTCTGTTGGCCGGATACGGCTGGCTGTTGGTGTGGGCTCCGCGCCACCTGATCGACCAAGACCTGCTCAGCGATCCTCGAGCCACGCCCGCCGATCGCCTGGCCGCAGAGCACAGCATGAGGCTGATGCTCACCTCCGCCACCGGGACCCTCATCATCTTCGGCGGCTTGATCTACACCGCCATCAATTACCGACTGTCGAAGCGGGGACAAGCAGCCGACCGTTTCGCCAAGGCCTTGGAGCGGCTCAGCTCCGACGAGTTGTATGTCCGGATCGGCGGAATCCATGCCCTTGAGCAGGTCATGCGCGATTCGCCCGCGCTGTTGACCGACGTTACCCAGGTCCTCGGCGCCTTCATCCGCCATCACACCCCTGCAGTAGGGCACGCCCCACCCCCGTCACCTGCACGGGACCGGTTCTGGAAGAGCCGGCGCCGGACCACTGCGCCGCCGACGTTGCCCAGCAGGCCCCCCGCCGACGTCCAGGCGGCCCTGGTTGCGATCGGGCGACGACCGCGAGGCCGAATCCACACCTCTCCGCCTTCCTTCGGCTCAGCCACGCCGGTCCTGGTCGACCTGACTGACCTCCACCTTCGAGGAGCAGACCTGGGCGGCCTGAATCTACGGGGCGTCGTCTTCCGCGGAGCAGATCTTCAGGACTCGCGCTTTACCGAGGCTGACCTGCGTGACGCCTGTCTAGAGCATGCTGACCTGCGTGAAAGCTCCCTGTGGGAGGCCGACTTGCGGGGGGCGTGGTTCACCCAGGCCGACCTACGAGAAGCAGGCCTTGTCGGGGCCGACCTGCGCAATGCGCGCCTCGGCGGCGCCGACCTGCGCGGCGCGCGGCTCGGAGCCCTTGAGCCACGATGGGAACGAGCGTTTCGCATCGCTCATTTCGAGCGACGTCTCCCGCGGCTGATCTGGGGCCGCAACTGGGGATTTCGCACCAACGCAGCCAAGCTCCGCGGTGCCTTCCTCGCCCAAGCGGACCTTAGCGGCGCACACCTGGTCGGGGTGGATCTAAGCGAGGCCGGCACCAAGGACGCAAACCTTCAAGACGCGGTCTACACCACTCCTGAAGACCTCCGAGGACACCGCGACGAGCACTACGAAGAGATCGATCGTCTGGTACAGACGGTGCTCGGTGTGCAGCAACGCGCTACCCCTCCCAGCGGTTGACGCTCAAGCGGATCGCGGGTGATCGTTCGTCACGTGCCGGGCCCGCCGCCAGCCTGGGTCTCCTGGAGGGATTCGTATCTACGCTCCCAGGCCGACACGCTACTGGCGTGCGACTTTCTGGAGACGGTCACCCTGACCGGGGCGCGCATGTACGTGCTGGCCGTGATCGAACACCGCACCCGCCGGATCCGCATCCTGGGTGCGACCGCCCACCCGACCGCCTCCTGGGTGACGCAGGCGGCCAGAAACCTGGTCATGGACCTGGAAGACGTCGGTTGCCAGGCACGATGGTTGATCCGTGACCGGGATGGCAAGTACCCCGAACTGTTCGACGCCGTCCTGGCCGACGCGGGCATCAAGACGGTGCTCACCGGCGTCCGGATGCCGAGAATGAATGCGGTCATGGAACGCTGGATGCTGACCTGCCGCCTTGAGCTTCTAGATCGGACCCTGATCTGGAACCAACGGCACGTGCTTCATGCGCTGCGCGAGTTCGAGATCTTTTATAACCGCCATCGTCCTCACCAGGGCATCGCGAACGCCCGACCGTGCACCCCGCCTCCCCCGCCGATCACCGACCCCGACCAGATTGCCCGGCTGGACGTACGAAGACGCCAACGCCTCGGCGGAATTCTCAACGAGTACGAGCATGTGGCGTGACCTGCACGGATGTAGTTTTCGGCAGGGACAAGGTTGGTGTTGTTGACCGCCACACCGTCAACAACAGCCTGTACGACCTTTACAACCTGATCTCCTACTTCGTGACCAACGACGCCGCGTTCGCCGACTCGGGGATCCCGTCGTTGAAGGGCTACTTCGACCGGGCCATGGCCGTGCACCCGGACGAACTGTCGCCCGAGCACCTGTTCGATGTGATTGACCGGGTCGCGGTGCGGCGTACCCGCCGATTCGTCCGCCACTACTACTCCGGCGACCGCGTCGTCATCAATGGTGTCACCCGTCAGATCAGCTTCCCGACGCCGCGCGTCCGTCGGGTCGACTACGACCTGGAGGAGGCGCTACCGGGACTGTTCGACCAGCTCGCCACCGCGCTCGGCGCCCACTCCGACGACGACCCGGAATCGGCGGTGAACCTGACCGCGCCCAGCGAGGTCCTCAGCCTGGCCCGATACGTGCCTTCCGGGTTCCGGCTCGACAGTGACACCGAGGAACAGTTCGAGCAGCAGAACGCCGGCCTGCTGCGCTCAGCACTGCTGAAACGCTTCGAGTCCTCGGCGTACGCCTTCCAGCGCACCGTGGAGAAGATGATCGCCAGCCACGAACAGTTCCTGTCCGCGCTGGAGCACGGCAAGGTGTTGACCGGCGACGCGCTGCGGGAATGGTCGGCCTCCGACAGCGACGAGATGGACGCCTTTCTCGAAGCTCTGCAGGACGAAACGCTTGCCGGTATCCAAGACGCCGCCGATTACGACGTGACCGCGCTACGCCGAGCCATCCAAGCCGACCGTGACCTGCTGAAATCCTTCCACCACCAGGTCCAGCAACACCACGCCAGCGCCGACACCAAGATCATCGCGCTGATTGAGGAACTCGCCGCCATCGCCCAGCAGGCCGCCGAGGAGGCCATCACCGAAGACGACGAGCGGGACAAGCGCAAGATCCTTGTGTTCTCCTACTACTCCGACACGGTCGAACACATCCACGGTCAACTCCAGACCGCGATCGAGACCGACCCCCGGTTGGCGTGCTACCGCTCCAGGCTCGCCACCGCCTCAGGTCCCGACGGGCATGGACGCGCCGAAGTCATCGCCGGATTCGCCCCCCGCACCGCCGGCGGCGACGGCGAAGAGGACCGCTACGACCTCATCATCGCCACCGATGTCCTCGCCGAGGGCGTCAACCTCCAGCAGGCCCGCCACATCATCAACTATGACCTGCCCTGGAACCCGATGCGGCTGGTCCAACGGCACGGACGCATCGACCGGATCGGCTCCCACCACCGCGAGGTGTACCTGCGCTGCTTCTTCCCGGACCGGCACCTGGAGAGCCTGCTGGGCCTGGAGGACAAACTGCAGCGCAAACTCAAACAGGCCGCTGCGGCAACTGGAGTGGGCGAGGTCCTTCCCGGCTACACCGGCCGCGACGTCAGCATCACCGAGACCCGAACCGAGATCGACCGGCTCCGCCGCGAAGACGCCACCCTCCTCGAAGAAGGCGGTGCCTCTGCATTGTCCGGTGAGGAGTACCGACGCCAGCTCGCCGCCAACCTGAACAACCCGCTGACTCGCCGAACGGTCCTCGAATTGGCCTGGGGCAGCGGCTCCGGTTTCGTTCGCACCGGAGTTCAGCCTGGGCTGGTCTTCTGCGCACGCATCGGCGACCACCCCAAACCCTGGTTCCGCTACGTCCCGCTCACCCCCCGACCTGACCATCGAACCCGACGATGACGGCTCACCCATCGTCATCGACGACACGTTGGCATGCCTGACCGCAGCCGACCCAGGCGGCCCCGACACCCCGGCCGAATTTCCCGACGCGGTCTACCAGGCCGCCATCAACGCCTGGACGGTTGCCAAGGCCCACATCGTTGATGCCTGGATGCACAACACCGACCCCGCCAATCTCCAACGCCCGGTCCCCAAGGTCATGCGGGACGCCGCGGAACTCGTGCATCAACACGGCGCGCACCTAGGTGAGCAGCAAGACGAACTCGTCGAACGTCTCCAAGCCCCCTACAGCCCCCGCATCCTCCGCACCGTCCGCGCCACCATGAACCAACTGGGCAGCCCCCATGATCGCGTCGACCAAGTCGCGGACCTCGCCGACCGCCTCGGCCTAGTGCGCCAGCACGCACCACACCCCCTCCCGCCCATCACCTCAGACGACGTCCACCTGGTCTGCTGGGTCGCCATCACGCCTCGCCTTGGACCTCTAGACGCACAGTCCGAGACATGAGCTTCCCGGTGCCACGGACATCTCATCTGAGTTGACCTTGATCAACTTGGGAAGTTCGCACCGGTCGATCGCAGCGTCGTGGGCATCGTGAACGAACTCAGCAAACCTTGCCAAGATCTACGGCGCCCACACCCGGCTCAGGAGCCGCTGGGGTGGCGATGCGTCCGGCGGACACCCTTGTGGCCCGGTCTACCGGAGGCACCTCAGTCCCGACTGTGAACTGATGCGTTCCTGAAACGGCGGCAAAATAATGGGCGGGGCCCGAAGATCAGGGCTCGCCGTTCTGGGCAGGCACGCGCAGACCTCCTCGCGCTCGGGGGGAGCAATCACGTGGAGTCGTATCCTGCCTTCAGATGCAAAGGTGCTGGCTCGGCTCGTGACCTGGTATGTAGCCTCAGGTTTCGATGAAGGGGTCGACGTACAAGAGGTGTAAATGCCGTGGTGCGGACGGAAAGGAACTCGCTTCCCGCTGTCCGCAGTTGCGTCACGAGGACGGCGCCTGGAATCCGCGGCACGGTACCTGGTACTTCTACCTGGATCTCGACGCCGACCCGGGCGGCAAGCGCCGTCGGCTCCGCCGGGGCGGGTTCACCACGCAAGAGGACGCTGAGAACGCTCTGGAGGACGCGCGATGCCGCGCATTGCGCGGCTTGGACCCGAGCGTGCGGTACACGGTCGGGCAATACCTGGATCAGTGGCTCGCCGACCACCGCGGCCTGCGCCGGAGTACCCGCAAATCCTATGGGGAGCACATCGAGTACTACCTCAAACCCCACCTGGGCCACATCGAACTGGACCAGCTACGCGTTGCGCATCTGAACGAGATGTTCGCCGCGATCGACGCCGACAACGAGCGCATCCTGTGGGCGGCTGGGGAACGCCGGCGATTGCTTGCTGCGGCTCGGCAGGCATGGCGATCCGGGGACAAGGCCGCGCACAGAGCCGCTCGCGCCGAACTCGCCGGCCTTCCGCCGCACCGTCGGACAGTCGGGGCAGCCACCATGCAGCGCATCTGCGCGACGCTCCGGTCGGCTCTGGCGGATGCGGTACGGCAAGGCCTGACCGCAGTGAACGTGGCGAAGCTGACCAAGCTCCAAACAGGCAAGCGGCCCAAAGCACTGGTGTAGACTACCGAACGCGTCACCGCATGGCAGACCGCCTATGAGCGGGAACTGGCGGAGCGGGAACGAACTGGCGGCCGTACGGTCAACGCGTTCAAGATCTGGATGTCGCTGCCGCGCCCTTCGCGGGTGATGGTGTGGACGCCCGAACAGACCGGGACATTCCTCGACCACGCCGCAGACCACCCGCTATACCCGTTGTTGCACCTCATGGCTTTCAGGGGCCTGCGACGCGGGGAGGCGTGCGGACTGGTGTGGCCGAACCTGGACTTGGCCGGGGCGTCGCTGACCGTCCGGGAGAACTGTGTGAAGATCACCTACCGGGAGATCGAGGACGGTGACCCCAAGTCCGACGCGGGCGACGACACGATCCCGCTCGACTCCGGTACCGTCACCGTGCTCAAAGCCCACCATCGTCGGCAGGACGAGTCCAGGGCCGAGTGGGGCCAGGCGTGGCAGGAGTCCGGAAAGGTGTTCACGCGGGAGGACGGCTCGGCATTGCATCCCGATCACGTGACCGATGCGTTCGCCCGGCTGGCCTACGGTGCCGGGCTGCCGCCCATTCGGCTGCACGATCTTCGCCATGGCGCCGCGACACTGATGCTCGCCGGTGGCGCGGACATGAAACTGGTTCAGGCGATGCTGAGGCACTCCTCGTTCGCCATCACCGCCGACACCTACACCAGCGTCCTCCCAGAGGTCGCCCGCGAAGCCGCAGAAGCCGCTGCGGCACTGGTGCCACGGAAGATCCCGACTCTGGAAGCCCGGCCTTCCGTCCTCCCCGCGTCCTCCCAAGGTGAGGAGGAGTAAGCCCCTCACTGCGTGCACGTGACGTGTATCCGCAAGCTACATAGGCGATGCGTTGAGTGGGTCGCGTGGGACTCGAACCCACAACCTACGGATTAAAAGTCCGAAACTGCCGTATCGGAGCGGCCTGCTCAGTGTCGGCCTGTGTCGATCCGTCCGCATCGAGCCCGATTCTCGTGCCGCACG
Source organism: Actinomadura napierensis (assembly GCF_039529375.1). Taxonomy (NCBI): domain Bacteria; kingdom Bacillati; phylum Actinomycetota; class Actinomycetes; order Streptosporangiales; family Thermomonosporaceae; genus Actinomadura; species Actinomadura napierensis. The sequence continues at coordinate 113,299 of NZ_BAAAMR010000012.1, read as the reverse complement.
GTGCCGCCGCGTGCCGATCCGGTTCGGAACCGCCGAGCAGACAACGAGCCGACATGGCCGACAGCAACGACAGCGGGAACGGTAGCGGGCAGAAGCTTTGTGGGGAAGCTAGGCCAAAGTCAGCTTCCGGGAAGGGCAGAGAAGTTGGATGGTGCTGATGACGGTGGCTTTGTGGCGGCGAGCGGAACAGGAAGGACTCCAGCGTCGCTGAGGTCACTGAGGCTGATCAGTGGACCTGCGCAGATTTCGTCCAGGACTCGTACCTGCTTTGGGTGTAGAAGCACACATCCTGTCAAGACGGAGAGAAGTGCCAGGAATTCTAATGTGAAGTCCCGGCTCCAGGTGGTCGGCGTGATGTCGTCGAGCTTCGACGACCTGCGCTTGTTCCGGGGCCTGGCGGTCCGGTCGTTCAACCAACGCCACACCATACGCCGACCAGAAATGGTGTAGTCGATGACTTCCTGCCGCACGGGTGCGAAGGCTCCGCTGCCGACGTAAAGCGTTTGGGTGCCGGGTTCATAGTGGAGGCGTTCGGCAAGCTGCTCGGGGAGTGATCTCACCGGAGCCAGACATTTGATGCCGAAGTGCTCGACGACGGCGCGCTCAGAGCGTCTGAGTGGCATGGTGGGGTCAGTGACGCGGCTGCCGTAGGTGTGTAGCCAGAGGACTTCGTGCCCGATGGTCAATGCGTCCTTCCACAACGCCGGGTCCGGAGTGATCGGAACTCTGACGCCCGGCTGCCGCAACTCTTGCTTGAACCGGCGGGTGTATCCAGGATGTGCTGTCACAGCCGCGATGTAGGCCAGCACATCGGGCGCGGAGATCGAGAGCCCTAGTACACCGCTGAGATGGTTGAGCAACTTGTCGGTCATGTTGGGAATGTTGCCTGTGGAGTCGCGCCAGAGGGGGCGCACTCCGCCGCCACCCCAGCCGCAGAAGTGATCGAGGTCGGGTACCAGTCCGGTAAACGTCAATGCCGGCCCGTCCTCGATCTGGTGGGCGTCCTGTTCGGAGACATAGATTTGATGCTCGGATCGGACCTGCCAGAGCGGGGGGCGGGCCATGACCAGGAGCCGGTTGTCAGGGATAACCCACTGTCGGTCGAATGAGCGGTAGGCCACTTGGATAGGTTCGGGACAGGGACCGAACTCTTCGGTCAGCGGTCGAAGGGCGTGCGGGAAGCCGGGCAGCGGCTTCACTTTGCTGTGCAAAGTTCGGTCCCGGCTTTCCCGAAAGAGTTCGCGGCGCTCTCTGACCGGCGCGGCAAGAAACTCGCGCCACCGGTCTTGTAGCAGGTCAGCCGTGGGGGCGTAGACCCAAGTCCGGCCCGGGGTGATCCCCCTGGAGCGCCAAGGCATGAGATCGCTGAGTGAGGGGGAGGACGTCCATATCGGGTCGCCGGCAGGGAGGAAGGCGGCCTGCCATTCGCGGCTGCAGAGCTGCCAGTATGGACCTGTCGTCCTCAGTTCCTTCAACGCCGAGCGCTTCTCCTCGCTCGTTCCGGTCAACGCGATATACCGGACGTCGGCTGCTTCTCTCTCATCGGAATCGGCGGCAGCGTTAGCGAAGACGAGGATGCTGAGTTGCCGACCTACATCGGGCCCGAAGATGCGCGTGGGCATCGGCGGACGGTTGCCCTCCGGGGTGAGTTCGATGACCCAGCCCACCTTGCACTTGCGTCGCAGATATTCACGTAGACCGCTGAAGGCTCGGCTTCTGGTCACGCTGGACGGGACGATGAAGGCAACTACGCCCGCCGGCATGCGTTGTTCGGCCTCGAACACCTTCCAGGTCGCCCAGCGTAGGAAGTACCAGGGCATGCCGTGCAGGTCGGACTCGTAGCGGCCAAGACCCTCGGCTCGGAACTCGTCGATGGAGGGGCGCGCGGCGACGGACGGGGGCCTTGGTGTGCCCTGTCGTGGTTGTTCGATCCATGGGGCGCGGCCCTTCGCGTTCTCCACGTGGGGCGGATTGCCGATGACCACCATCACCGGAACCTTGAGCTTGATGTCGTTCGCCTCGTCGCGTGCTTCCTCCATCACCCGGTACGGGGCGCCCAGCTTCCGCTGCACTTGGCTCGGGTTGGCCAGCGCGTCGGTGAGAAAGCGTCGCGCCTTGGGGGGCGTCTCCACTTGGAACCGGGTCTTGAAGGAGCCATGAATGCGAAGTTCGGCGACGGCATACGGGGCGACCTGGATCTCGAAACCGATGAGCCTCTTCGAGACCAGATCATGGACGAAATCCTCGCGCGTCCCAGGACCGAGCTCGCCGCCGACGCGGTCGGCCACGGCGCTGATGACCTCGACCAGGAAGGTCCCGGTTCCCATAGCGGGATCCACGATCACGACGTCGTCGTCGGCGAAGCCCCACTCCTTGCCGAGATGTTCTTGCAGTACCTCGTCGACAAATCTGACTATATGGCGGGCGACGTCGATGGGAGTGTAGTAGGAGCCGGTGTCCTTGCGAAGCGCGGGGTCGTAGGTCGCGAGGAAGCGTTCGTAAAGGTAGGCGTAGGCCTCCGCCGGGTTGACGTCCAGATCATCGAGGTCGGCGACGTCGATGACGCGGCGGAGAGTCTCGATCGTGTCCAGTTCGTCGTCCACGCCGCTGGTGAGTACGGCGAACGCCTGCCCCATCAGCAGGTGCCGCTTCCCGAGCTTCTGGGCGATCTCGTAATAGCTTTCGCCTAGGAGGTCGATGCCGTCGACACGGGCCAGGAGCAGCGCGAACGTGATTGTCTGCGCGAACGCGTCAGCGAACCGCTCGTTGTCGAGACCAGGGAAGAGAAGGTCCCGCCAATCGTCGGCGAGCAATGCCAGCCGCATCTGCGACCGCTTCTTCAGCGGGCCGGTGATCGCAGCGTAAACCTCGTCCTTCAAGAGGCCGCACAAGCCTCCGAGAATTCCCACCAGGGAGGTCAACGTTCGAGGGGACTCCGGCTCCCAGAGCAGGAACCGTCGAAGGACGCCCACCAGGGCGGCGACGTCAGGCGCCGAGGGGCGGCGCAGGTCGGAAATCGTGTTGGCGAGCCTGATGATCGGCGAAATCCGCTCGCCGTACGAGTACTGCGCCCACGTTACGCCGTCGGTATAGATCACGTTCGGGAGCGAGCAGAGCTTACTCCACTGTTCCTGGTCACCTCTCCCTGGGCGCCACTCCGCCGCCCCGGGGACACCCTTGCCAGGCTTCTTCAACTCGACATAGCCGACCCGTACTTGCCCGATGTTCACGGCGTAGTCCGGCCGCGCACGGAGTGAGCCGAGCCTCACCTCGCCATAGGGAACGGCCTCCACGCCGATGAATGTGCCGAGCTTCCGCAGGAGTATCTCTAGGGGACCTCGTAGCTGGTCCTCGTCGGCTCCGCCCAACCCCCGTTTCTGGGACACCGTCCGGCCGAATTCTGCCACGATCGCTTGTGCGGCCTTGGTCTCGGGCTTGGGGGACTGTGCCACGCCCACCTCCAGAAAAGAGCGGCACCTCCTCACCGTGAGCGCTTTTTCGGACTTCATCAAGTCGCTGAGCGGTCACACCTGCATTGTTGGCCACATCCGGCTCAGCCCGTACTCGGTACAACTCAGCCCGGTGGCTCAACATCCCTAACTGTGACCGCCAAGTGAGCCGTCCCGGTCTCTGTGACGAGGTTCAAGGCTGTCTGCAGGAGTGGATGTGGCGGGTGGCGTTGGTGACGTCTGGCTTGATCGAGGTGGTGTTGTCTCGCCCGGGGTGTTCCGGTGGAGCGCACGATGGTCGGATGGGACGTCTTCGAGGTGCTGGTGGCGTGTACCGCCGGTGTGGGTGTGAAGAACCGGCTTCGGGCCGGGCGGTGGGTGGCAGATGCCCCCGGCTGGCGACCGAGCGGAGCCACGGGAGTTGGTATCTGCGGCTGGAACTGGGTAGCGGTCCGGGCGGGATCCGTCGGCGGGTCCGGCGGGGCGGGTCTCCCACCCGGAAGGCGGCTAAGGAGGAGCTGCGTCGGTTGCGTGGGCCGACGGGCAGCCCGTTGACGGTGGCAGAGTGGCTGGGGCGGTGGTTGGCGAACCATCCGGGTGCGGCGTCGACGGTGGCCGGTTACACCGATCACGTGGAGCGTTATCTGGAGCCGTTGCTGGGTGATCTGCTGGTGGCGGAGGTGTCGGTCGGGCATGTGGAGCGGATGCTGGCCACGATCGCGCACGACCACGAACAGAAGGGACGGCCGGTTACGGCGGCGACGCTGCACCGGATTCGGGCGACCTTGCGTGCGGCGTTGAATGCCGCGCTGCGGGCGGGGCTGATCGATGAGAACCCGGCGTCGCTGGTGGTGCTTCCATCGGCGCAGCGGCCGCGTGCGGTGGTGTGGACTGCGGGTCGGGTCGAGCAGTGGCGGCGGACGGGGGAGCGCCCGAGCGTGGCGGTGTGGACGGTCGCGCAGACCGTCAGTTCCTCAACGGCATCCGAAGCCATCGGCTGTACGCCGTCTACCACTTGATCGCGCTGCGCGGGCTGCGGCGCGGCGAGGCGGCCGGATTGCGGTGGTGTGACGTCGACCTGGACGTAGGAACCGCGGTGATCTGCCGACAGGTGCAGCGCAGGAACGGCCAGCTGACCGCGTGCGCGCCCAAGACGCCGCACAGCAACCGGGTGATCGCGCTGGACCGCACCACTGTGACAGCGTTGCGGGTGCACCGGAGTCGGCAGCGGGCCGAGCAGGATGTGTTCGGTGAGGGGTACCGCGACAGCGGTTATGTGTTCACCAATCTCAATGGTGAGCCGGTGTCGCCGGGGTGGTTGACGCATCAGTTCCAGCGGTTGATCGCTGAGCAGGACGTGCCGCCGATCCGGTTGCACGATCTGCGGCACGGCGCCGCGACACTGGCCCTGGCCGCGGGGGTGGAGTTGAAGGTGGTGCAGGAGATGCTGGGGCATTCCAGCATCGTGCTGACCGCCGACACCTACACCAGCGTCCTACCTCAGGTCGCCCACACCGCAGCCGAGAAGACCGCCGCCCTGCTCATGCACGCCGCCGGCATCGTGCCCGGCACCAACCGCCGCCGCGGCAAAGGCCCGACCCGCCGCAAGCGGGGCGCCCCGCGCAACGGACAGGCGCGGCTGCCCCGAAAGCGCACCAGCAGGACGAACGTGCATACGCGTGGGAGCCCCCGGACTCGACCGGCTGCGAAGCCTCCCGCGTCGTAGCGGCTCGTACGCGACCCAGAGCCTCGGCTCCCGACATGAGAACGGCGATAGGGAAAGGACAACCACATACCGTTTCCGCACCTGACGACCGGACGGTGCGCGATCCAACCTGCCCGAACGACGGCCTGGGGGTGAAGATCGCTTTGCAGGGCTTCTGCGCCTGCACCCCCGTCCCCAGGAGGGCCTCATCCCGGCCCCAGGCGTGATCAACAATGTGTGGTGTAGAGCACGTTCGCCCTGGTCAGGGGTGGTGGGTCGCGTGGGACTCGAACCCACAACCTACGGATTAAAAGCCGAAACTGCCGTATCGGTGCGGCCTGCTCGGTGTCGGCCGGTGTCGATCCGTCCGCATCGAGTCCGATTCGCGTGCCGCACGGTGCCGCCGCGTGCCGATCCGGTTCGGAACCGCCGAGCCGACAACGAGCCGACATGAACCGTTGGCGGTCTCGTGGCTTGCTCATCGACGGCCCTGTCTGACCAGCTTGGATGGAGTTTTCGGCAAGCGCAGCGTCCGCTATGCGGTGATCAACCTGTGAGGGTCTCCTCCTCGGTGCGCGTCGTCTGATCCGACATCACGATGCCGCGCCAACTCAGGAGCACAGCGAGGATTGCCCCGGCTGTGATGCAACTGTCCGCGGCGTTGAAGGTGGCGAAGTAGCGTATGTCGATGAAGTCGACCACCGCGCCGCGGCCGCCGCCGGGAGCGCGGAGCAGGCGGTCGACGAGGTTGCCGACGGCACCTGCGAGGATCAGGCCAAGCGCCACGGCCCAGGCGCTCGAACGCAGGGTTGAGGCCTGGCGGGCGATGACGACGGCGACGCTGACTGCGATCGCGGAGAACAACAAGGTGGCCATCGGGGCGAAGGAGAAGGCCGCGCCTGAGTTGCGGTAGACGTCGAGGGTCAGGCCGTCGCCGAGAATGTGCCTCGGAGCCTTTCCCTCCAGGTCCGCCACCGCCAGCGCCTTCGTGATCTGATCCGCTGCGATGCCGACCAGCGTGACCAGCGCGAGCAGGCCCTGGACAGAGACCTTCGGACGCATCCGGCCATTGTACGGACGGTGTCGACTCCTCATGGCTTCAAAACGTTACACCTGCCAGGTCTGTCTCAAACGGTTGCTGGTCGCAGGGATCATCTCCGGGCGGCACCCCCTCACCCGCCCCGCTCAACCACTACGCCCACCTACGAGCATGCCTCACCGACCGCGTCCGGCACCTTGTCGCAGAGATCGGCGAAACGCGCCAGTGACAGATAGCCCGCCTGCCTATGTGACGACTATCGTGCTTCGGCTCAGCCGACACTGAGGGCTTACCGGGCACCACATCAAGCGCTGCAGATTCAGCGACAAGCACCAGCGCGCGTCACACGCCGCCCTCGTCCAGCAAGACCCGGCCCGTCGCCACCGCTGACCGGGGTCTACTCGCGAGCCGCCTCCAGGTCGAGGACGTCCCGGTGACCGCCCGGACCGGCGGCGCGCGGCTGCACGGCAAGGGCGACCAAGTGCGCGCCGTGCCCCTCCCCGCCCCGGCGCGCACGGCGCTGCTGGACTGGCTCGCCGAACGCGGCCGCGAAGACGGGCCGTTGTGGACCGGACAGCGCGGCACCCTCACCATCTCCGGCATCACCCAGGTCGTGCTCGCCGTCGGCCGGGTCGCCGGAATCGCGGGACTGCGCCCGCATACCCTCCGGCACACCTACGCCACCCGGCTGCGCCGCGGCAGCGCCGATCCCGCCCAGGTGCAGTACCTGCTCGGACACGCCTCGGTGGCCACCACCGGCCGCTACTTCCGCGCCGGCATAGCCGAGGTCGCCGACATGGTCGAGCATGTCTTCGGCGACTGACCTGGCCCCAGCGCATGCGTCCGGCCCTCAGCTTCCACCCGGCCGGTCCGCGCTGCGCAGAACCCGGAGGCCGGACGACCGTGGGTCACCACTGTGTAATCGGCTTTGGCGGGGGCTGTCCAGCTGCGGTATGACCATGATCAAGTACAAAGGTAGATTTCGGTATATATGACTGACCGAAACCGGTAATAGCGTTTCGGACGTGCATGGCGAGCGTTTTCGGTCATGCGAAGACGAGTCGGAACCGCTCTGGTTCACTGTTCGGCGCTTGCATGCGAAACACCGTGCCGGCGGCCATCTCGTCGCTGAGAAACTTGAGGACCGCTATGGCTCTGCGGACCGCTTCACCTTCGGATACACCGTGCTCCTGCGCGATAGCTTCCGCAGCCGCCAGCGCCTCTCCTGTGAGGGAGATGCTTAGCCTGGCGCGATGAACGGATGGGTGGACATCGGCAGGCTCTCGGCCCGTCAGCGGTTCACTCATGTCCAAAACGTACGGCACCAATGCGGGCAGGACAAGAGCTTCTGCGGCAACTTGCGGCAACCGTAGCATCTCATGCGGTAGGACTACCGCATATGTCGCCGCAATGCATGTCATAGCTACATGAACCTGCCATTGCACGGTCTGCGGGCACGGGGAACCATGGCACAAAGCCCCGGCGATGGAGACTGGTGATCCGAGATGGCGGGTATCGTGCCCGAACCGTCCGAGAATGTAGCCCCCGAGCAAGCCAGCGCTTCGCGGTCGCCGGTCTTCCTCCTCCACGACCTCCCGGCGGTCGTAGTTCAGCGTTCGCCAGACGTTGAGGCCAGCCGTCGGTGGATAATCGGGATGGTCTGCCTCGTTGGATCGCAGCTGACGACGGTCCTTGTGATTCTTGGAGGGATAGTAGGCCGGTTCGACGGCGAGTTGGTCACAGGCATGGTCACTGCCTTGGCGGGGGCCCCGGCAGCAGTGGTCTACTCCTACTTCCGTCGCCGCAGTACCCCCTCGGCACAAGAAGAAAAGAGATCACATGCCTGAGCCTCTACTCGACCCCATCTTGGCTCACCTTAGCTACGAAACAATCGAGATGCTGCGGTCATTTCGCCACGAACGCTCCTTCAAGGAGCTTGCAACGAACTTCGGGCGTGACGAGCGTACAGTGTCTCGTCAATTGCTAGAACTTGATCGGGCGTTTTTTCAATCACAGAAAGTTCATATTATTGAAAGGGAGGCAGGTCGCAAGACCTACCGACTGACTAAGGCGGGTGAAGTCTTCGTAGCCCGTCTGCAGGTAGTCGCCAAAGAGACTCGATCGGCTATTGATGCAGCAACTGCCGCAACTCGGCGAATCCCCGTGCTCTGTACCTCCAACTGCATGAAGTACTTGCGAGCTCTCAGTGACGCACTGCCGGGGACCATTAACTCATTGCCAAGTTTTCACGTCGTTCCCGCCCCTCGCCGGACAGCCGAAGTGGACTTAATGTTCCAGGAGGGGGAACCCGATTACGACATTAAAGTCAGGCTTTTGTCTATTCTAATGTCATCCGAACAAGATCCCGCCATAGGTGTAGTGACCCATTGGAGGGAGCATGTTCAAATTCTGCCGCTTCGCCTCGATCCGATCAATCTGTTGTGCTTGGAGGATCTCGGCCTCCGGGAGCCTGTCAACGTACGAGATCTCATTGAAGCTGGGGTCACTTTTCTGACCCCTCCAGGAGGCGTAGTGTGGGAGTTTCTCAATCGCAGCTTCCCGGGTTGGTGGAAATTGCGCCCCTTCCAGCACATCCCGGTACCTGACCTGGATTGCGGTCTTAAGTGTCTATCTAATCGCTTGGTCCCTCGCGCGGCGATGGTAGTGCACGGATTCGATCCGTTGAAGAATCCTCAGTACGGGCTTGACAGGGCGCGTCTGTACAGGTTTTCCATCAGGGATTCTCATCAATTCATGGCAGTCACAGGCGTCTTCAACCTCCTTCACGATAGTGACTCCGCAGATCACAGGGATCCATACAAGATAATCTGGGAAGCAGCGATGACACTGTGGGCGAAAGAGGAGCAAGCGCTGTGATGTTCGTTGAGCCTCGATACCGGCGTATCGTGCTTAAGGTGAGCGGTGAATCGCTTGGCGGTTCACATTCTCCCGTGGATATTGACCGGATGACTGAAGTCGCTCAGTCCATCAGGACCGTCTGCAAAATGGGCGTCACTACCACGGTCATCGTGGGCGGAGGGAACATCTTTCGTGGTGGAAGTGCCAAAGCATGGGAGTTGGACCGCCTCCAAGCGGATGAGGCTGGCATGGCTGCCACAGGCGTCAACGCTATCCTCCTGCAAGGCATACTGGAGTCCATGGCCGTGCGAACCGAAATCTTTTCTCGCGGCCCATGTAACGGTATAGGTATACCCTATAGTGGAGAGGAATTGCGGGCCGCACTTTCCGATGGCCAAGTGGGAATCCTTGCCGGCGGCATGGGAATCTCCGGATTCTCCACAGATGTTCCAGCAGTGCATGCAGCAATCGACACCATGGCCGAAGTTGTCATTATGTCAAAGCATGGGACTGATGGTGTCTACAATGACGATCCTCGTGTCGTCAAGAATGCACGATTCCTTCCATCTTTGAGCGCTTCGCAAGCGCTGGCACGTAAGCTACGTGTAATGGATTCCACGGCCCTGAGTCTCGCGCGCGACCACAGTAAATACATACACGTTGTACCTGCCGCGGATCCCAACAGCGTTCAATACGCTGTGGAAGGCAAAGAAGTTGGTTCCGTAATCACTCCACAGTGACCCCGTCCCGACGTGCTGTGCAAGTTCACTTGGCACCGGAGCAAACACAGCGAAGTCGGGAAGGCTGTCAGGTCTGCGGCCGCATAGGCTCCGGCACATCCAAGGCACCCGGCTACGCTACGGCGGCGCCGACCCCGCGCAGGTGCACAGCACGGAGGCACAGCGAGCGAAGGAACGAAAATCTACGACGGGATTTGTCGGGCACCGGGGGACGGGACAGGGCGGATAACCGGCGACAGCATGAGGGAGAACGGCGTCCGCACAGCTCGGCGCACGGCCGCGTGACGGGCGGCGGCGGTCGCGTCAAGACGTTATGTCCTACGTTCGTCGGTGGGCAGGGGCGAGTCGTTCGTAGGGTTGGCCCCGCCCGAGGGGCGCCAGGTATGGCTGACGTTATGTTGCCCGCGGTGGCTGGCTTGACTTGGCCGCCTGGCACCTCACGACGACCCGGCCGCTGATTTGGGAAGTGCGCTGATCGCTGTGTAGGACGACGTCGGCGTGGTCGTCTGCGGGACTCCATGCAACGACGACGTTCGGGAGCACGATGAGCCGGATCTGGGCCGGAGTCGACATCGGCAAGACCCACCACCACTGTGTCGCCCTGGACGCCGACGGTGGCAAGCTGCTGTCGCGCCGGGTGGCCAACGACGAGGCCGAGCTACGCCAGTTGCTCGCCGACGTGCTCGCCCTCAACGATGACCCCACGTGGGCCGTCGATGTTCCCGACTCGACCGCCGCGTTGCTGATCGCTGTGCTGTTCAGCCATGACCAGAACGTGGTCTACCTGACCGGCAGCGCCGTCAACCGGGCATCGGCGGGCTATCGGGGGCAAGGCAAGACCGACGCGCGCGACGCCCTGGTCATCGCCGACCAGGCCCGCATGCGCCGTGACCTGAGCCCCCTACGCCCAGGGGACGAAACACCGCCGAGTTGAAGCCTCACCGACCCGTGGTTCACCCAGACCCCGACCTACCACCAAGGCGAGCCGGTCGCCGCAACGGTCCAGACCCTGGGCCGCATCGACGCCGTCGTGGTCAGCCACGAACACTACGACCACTGCGACCTCGACGCCCTGACCGCCGCCAGCTTCGACCTCGACGTGCCGCTCATCGGACCCGAAGGCGTTCGGCCTTTCCGTTGGTCCATGGGCAGCGTGGGCGGGTGAATTTCTGGCGGGCGTCCAGGTCGGTGCATGCCTGTCGGAAGGCGTGGCTGGTCCGGTAGTTGCGGGCGTTGTCGGTCAGCACCCGTTGGATGCGGGTGATGCCGTGGGCGGCGAAGAACGCCGCCGCGCGGGTCAGAAACGCCGCGCAGGTGGTGCCCTTCTCGTCGGGCAGGACTTCGGCGTAGGCCAGGCGGGTGTGGTCGTCGATGGCGGTGTGGACGAAGTCGTAGCCGATGCAGCGGCCGCGGACGGCTTCGCTGCGGCCGTGTATCCGCCAGCCGCCGCCGTCGGGGATGCGGCCGAGTTTCTTGACGTCCAAGTGGATCATCGCGCCCGGCTCGGGGTGTTCGTAGCGGCGGTCGCTGGTGCGGGTCGCGGATCTGGGTGCCGGTGACCGGGTCGCAGGCGGCCAGGACCGGGACGCCGTGGCGGCGCAGGATGCGGGTGACGGTTCGGGCCGGCACCCCGGTCGCGGCGGCGATGTGGTCGGGCCCGGCGCGCAGTTCGCGGCGGGCGTCCAGCACCTTCTGCTCGGTGCGGGCCGGGGCGAGTGACGGGCTGGAGCGGGAACCGCTGCGGCGTTCGGCCAGCCCGTCCCAGCCGTGGCGGCGGTAGCGTTCCACCACCGGTGCGCGCGCTGCCGCGAGACGCCCAGCTCGGCCGCCACATGCGCGACCGGGCGGCCATCGACCACGACACGGCGAACCAGCAGACATCTGCCATGCAACGTCAGACGGGCGTTAGCGTGGCTCACACAGACCTCCGGGTGTTGGTGAAGCGTGCAAACTCCGCTACGTCCGGAGGTCTTCTTGCTGATCAAACACCCCCCGGTCAGGTGTCACCAAGATCATGGCCAAGTACACCTAGTGCGCGAGGTAGAGGGCGAGACGAGCGTGGTCTTCCGCTGTGAGGTTGTCGCGTAGGAGAGCCGCCACCAAGGGATGGAGACGGATCGCGCGGGTGGAGGGGTCCGTCGTGGCCAGGCCGTACGGCACCGCCTCGCTCATCACGTGGCTCGGAAGCCGGGCGCCGGACGGGCCATCGCCGGGACAGTCGTCGAGGTCCTGGAGCGCATGGCAGCGCAGCAGATCCAGCGCCTCCTGCCGGTCGTTGCCGAGCCGGTCCGCTGCCAGGTTGATCGCCGCGCTCATCGAGGTCGGGTAGTCCGGCGGCCTGCTGCCTCCGAGGGTGCGTTGCGGGTGTTCGGCGAGCCCCTGGAGGTACTCGTCCACGTCCACGCCGTCGCGCAGGCGCAGGACCGCCTGCTCCAGGGCCAGGGGGAGATCGCCGAGCGCCCGGCAGAGCCGGTCGACGTCGGGCGCCGTGATCGTGGAAGGGAGCCTCGCCCTGAGGAGGGCGATGCTCTCCTCGGGTTCGAGCACCGGTATCTCGATGTCGGCGAAGTGATCGCGCCAGCGCGAGTCGCGCGAGGTGATGAGCACGCTGACCCCGGTGCGGGGGATCATGTCGGCGATCTCGTCCGGCCGGTCGGCGTCGTCGAAGACGAGGAGCCCGCGGAGCGCGGGACAGGCCGAGCGCAGTTCCGCATCGACCGCCCGGACGGCCTCGTCGACGCCGTCGGAGGCCACGCGCAGGTGCTGCCGCCCGAGGCTCGCCAGGCCCGCGCGGGCCAGGTCCCGCCGATCGGCCTGGATCCACCAGATCAGCGGGAAGTCATCGCGATAGCGGTGGGCGAATTCGATGGCGAGTTGGGTCTTGCCCGCACCGATGGCGCCGAGGAGGACCTGGGGTCCGTCGCACAGGGCCGACCGAAGATGCGCGAGGATCCGCTCCCGGCCGATGAAGGCGGCGTTGCGTTCGGGCAGGCCGTCCTGGCCTCCGGCGGAGAGGACCTGCGCTTCGTTCGAGGGTTCTGGCGGGTCCGGCGGCTCGTTCGAGGGTTCCGGTGGGTCCGGTGGTTCGTTTGAGGGTTCCGGTGGGTCCGGCGGCTCGGGGGCCCGGGACGGGTCGGCGGCGTTCCAACGGTCGAGGAGGATGCGGTGCCACCGGGCGCGCCCCTCGTGGTCGGTGGCGATACAGGCGTCGAGGAAGGACTCGACGAACTCCCAGTCCGGCCGCTCCGCGCCACTGAGTTTTTCCGAAATGGTGCTCTTGGAGTGGTGCGTCAGTTCCCCCAAGGCGCGGTAGGACAGTCCGTACTGATCTAGGAGTCCGCGTAGATCCTGGACCAGTGCGTGCACGCGGACGTCGTTGCCCCGGAGCGCTTTCCGTCTCGGTCCTCGCTTCGCCACGCTCGTCTCACCCGCCCGGACATTTCGAGTTGTCCGGCGTTTGTCCGGGGAAGGGCCGTCCTGACCTCGGGACGGGCGATCGCCTTCTTTCGGACAAAAGCCGCGAATCTATAACGACTCTAGAGAGTTCGACGTCCCGAGAAGGAGTCACGTGCCATGTCCTGCCCACATCTTTCCGCCCCCCGCGGACGCCTCGCCTTCATCATCGTTCTCATGGCGCTCGCGGGGCTCTCGCTCGTACTGTTCGCCTTCTTCCCCAGGCTGGGCCAGGCGGTCGCGTCGTTCAGCGGCTGCTACGCCGCGACGGTCACTCTCCTCCGCCTCCGCTGAGGGACGGTCCGAACATGCCCATGTCCCGCTGGTGCGGCAGCATCGCCGGCCCGGTCGCGTCGTGCGCCCGTTCCGCGAAGCCCACCGCCGCCTGGATCTCGCCCAGGATCCGGTGGGCGCGGGCCAGGCGGAACAGCGCCGGGCCGTCGGCGCCGCTCACCAGCGGGCCGAGCCCGTCCAGTTCCGCGCGAGCGTCGGCGGAACGGCCCAGCCGGGCCAGGGCCAGCGCCCGCGCCGCGCGCACGGGCGGCAGCGCCCGCCCGGGCAGGCGGTTCAGCGTGCGGAGCGCCTCTTCCGCGTCGCCGACGTCCGCGAGGATCTCCCCGCGTATCCGGTGCACCTCGGGAACAGCCACCTGCTGCGGCGGCACCGCCTCGAGGACGGTCAGGGCGACCGGCCACTGGCCCTTGCCCAGCAGGGCGCGGGCGAGGCCGATGAAGACCTCCGACTCGCCGGGCAGCCGGTTCAGCGCCGCGCGGAACACCTCGACCGCTCCGGTGGTGTCGCCCTGCGCGAGCCTGGCCCGTCCCTCCGCGGCTAGGCCGAGGCCGATCGCGCGGAAGTCGCGCGCCAGACCGTAGAGGTTCTGCGACCCCTGGTAGCGATGGACGGCCTCCTGCCAGTCGCCTTCGGCGCTGAAGACGTCGCCCAGCAGGAATTGGGCCTCGGCCCGAATACGGGTCTTGTCCGGCCCTTTCGCCTGCTTCGCCGCCACTTCGGCGTTCCTGCGCGCCACCCGCGGTTCTCCGTCGGCGAGGGCGGCTCTCGCGGCGCGCAGGCGCTCGGCGGGTTCGCCGTCGTCGACCCCGGGGTCGCCCTCTCCCAGCCGCCGCAGCGCGTCGGCGAGCCGGCGGTGCTGGAGTTCGTAGTGGGGCACGTCCTCGTGGAGGACGACTTTGAGCAGCTGGCGGTTCTCGATCGTCCGCATGACCGAGCCGTCGAACCGCACGGACGGCGAGGCGCAGGGGATCGCGACGGTGCGGTCGTCGGGGGCCAGGAACGAGTCGCGCAGCCAGGAGCCGATTTCGCAGGTGGGCAGGCCGTGCGCGGCGGTGATCTCGTCGAGGACCTCGACGCAGTGGACGGAGAGGGCCAGTTCGACGTCCGGCAGCAGTTCCGCTCTGATCGTCCTCTCGCCCTTCGGCAGCGCGTCCCAGAGCAGCTTGCAGACGACCTGGAGGAGCAGCGGGGCCACCGTCTGCTCGCCCGCCGCCAGATCGTCGACAAGCCGGCCCGCGACGCCGGGTTCGAAGTCCACGCCGAACAGGGACGGCGGCTTCGTGACAGCGTCCAGCGCGGAGGCGCGGGACAGCGGCCCCAGTGAGAACAGTTCGGGTTCGACCCCCAGCGCCCGGCCGAGTTCCACCGCCTCGGCGAGCCGGTCGGTGCGCACCGAGACGACGAGATGGACGTCCGTGAGCGGGGCCAGGGCCGTCGCGAGCCCGGCGGCGAATCCGCGCTCGTGCAGCCCGTCCTCCCGGTAGACGCGCGGCGGACGGTCGAGCGCGAGCAGTACGCCGGGGCCGGCTCTGGACGGTTCGCGGGGCGGGAGCGCGGAGGAGGCCTCCTGAGCCCGGAGCGCCAGCTGCTCCGGGGTCTCGCCCTGGCGCAGCGTGACGATGCCGTTCCGGTCGGCGGCCAGGCGCGGGAACAGGCCGGCGTGGAGCAAGGACGTCTTGCCGACGCCCGAGGCGCCGTGCAGCACCGTGACCCGGCAGGTCTTCCACAGGTCGGCCAGGTCGTGGACCTCCCGCCACCTGCCGAAGAACGTTCCGTGGTCGCCCTCCTCGAAGGGCCGCGGCCCGACGAAGGGCCCGGGTGTCACACCACCGCGTCGAACCTCGCGTACGGGCATCGGTCACTGCCGAGGACGTCGAGGATCCGGCGCACTTCCGCGGCTAGCACGGGAGAGTCCATTTGCTCCAGGTCGGCCAGCGACAGCTCGGAAATGTCGATCAAATCGCCGTCGAGATCGGCTGACGGTCCCTCCACCAGGTCCCCTTCCCACGTGCATGTCTGCTCCCATTATTCACCAGGCCGCCGGTCCCGGATCCGCGGGGTCGCCGCCGTCCGGCGCGCCTTCGCTGGATTGCTGATTTATCATACGATTGTTCCCATAGCCACATTTTGCATTTCGGACACCCCTATTTCAGAATTTTGTGGCGCCGAATTCTTTCATGCGAGCGTGCCGTTCGTTTCGACGGACGCAGGCCGAATGGCAATGGAGGTGGCCTTATATGACCGGCTCGGTCGACAAGACTTCGCAGATCTGGGGAAGGGTCCCTCCGCGCAACAAGAACTTCACAGGTCGGGACGAGGTCCTCAACGACATCAGGGAAAAGGTCAACCAGAGCGCCACTGCGGTCATGCCCCACGCGCTGCACGGCTGGGGCGGCGTCGGCAAGACCCAGGTGGCGGTGGAGTTCGCCCACCGCTACCGGTCGGAGTACGAGCTCGTCTGGTGGATCCCCGCCGACCAGCATCTGCTCGTCCCGTCGGCGCTGGCCGGTCTCGCGCCCCTGCTGGGGCTGCCGGAGGCCACCGTCACCGGGATCGAGGAGGCGGCCGGTTCGGTCGTCGATGCGCTGTGCCGCGGCGTGCCGTACCGGCGCTGGCTGCTCATCTTCGACAACGCCGACCGTCCTGAGGAGCTCAACGAGCTGATCCCGCGCGGCCCGGGCCATGTGCTGATCACCTCGCGCAACCACCGGTGGGACACCGTGGTCGACACGATCGCGATCGACGTGTTCGGCCGCGAGGAGAGCGTTCAGTTCCTCAGGAGGCGGCTCTGCGGGGCCCTGGACGAGCACGATGCCGACCGGCTCGCCGAAGCGGTCGGAGACCTGCCGCTGGCCTTGGAGCAGGCGGCGGCCCAGGCCGAGAACGGGCTGTCCGTCGAGGAGTTCCTCCGGCTGCTCAGGGAGCGCACCGCGCAGCTGCTCAGCGAGGGCAAGCCGACCGAGTACCCGCTGTCGCTGACGGCCACGTGGTCGATCGCGGTCCAGCGGCTTGGTGAAGCATCACCCGCGGCGGTCGAACTGCTCCGGCACTGCGCGCTGCTGGGAGCCGAACCGATCCCCCGGGACCTGTTCATCCGCACTCATTCCGGCCTCGAATCGGCCGTGGGCGGACTCCTCGGCGACCCCATCCAGCTGAGCCGCGCCATCGGCGAGCTCGCCCGGTACGCGCTGGCCAGGCTGGATCCCGCCCGGCGGACGATCGAGATGCACCGGCTGGTCCAGGCACTCATCCGCGACGCGATGCCCGAGGCGGAACGGGAGCGGGGGCGGCACACCGTGCACCTGCTAATGGCCAGTTCCGTATCGCAGAAACCCGACCTGAAGTCCACCTGGCAGCGTTACGCGGAGCTCGTGCCCCATGTCGAACCCTCACAGATGGCGGAGAGCGAGCATCCCGAGGTGCGTCGTCTCGGGGTGGACATCGTCCGCTATCTCTACGTCTCCGGCGATCCCAAGTCGGCGCGGGTGTTCGTCGAGCTCTTCCTCGAGGCGTGGCGGACCACGGCGGCGCCGGACGACCCCCTGGTGCCGGTCGCCCGGCGGCTGCGGGGCATCATCCTGCGGGGCCTCGGTGACTACGAACTCGCACGCGCCTACAACCGGGAGACGCTGGACATGCTGGCGGCGCTCCCGGACCCGGACCAGGACGAGGTTCTGCAGCTCACCAACAGCATCGGCGCGGACCTGCGCGCCCACGGCGACTTCCAGGCGGCCTTGGAGCAGGATGAAGACCTACTGGGCCGGCACCTGGATCGCTACGGCGAAAGAGACCAGCGCACCCTGCGGGTCATGAACAACCTGGCCCTCGACTACGGATTGACCGGAGACTTCTCGGCGTCCCGGAAGCTGCTGATCGAGGTGTACCGGCTGAAGACGGCGGCGGAGTCGGAGGTGTGGCCGGCGAGCCGGCTGATGTCGTGGAACGGGCTGGCACGGGCGAGCAGGCTGTGCGGCCACTACGTCGAGGCCGTCGACCTCGGCCGGGACGCCGCCGCCTGGGGCACGGACGAGTTGGGGCCGGATCATCCCGCCGTCCTGCTGAACGCCAAGGATCTCGCGATCGCGCTCCGGCAGGTCGGGGAGACCGAGGAGGCGCGCGAACTCGCCGCGCGGGTGAACGCGCAGTACCTGGCGCTGTTCGGCCCCGGCCACCCGGACACGCTGTGCGCCAGGATGGCGCTGGCCAACATCCTGCGCACGCTCGGCCGGGCCGAGCAAGCGTACGAACTCTGCTCGGACGCCTACCAGCACTACGCGAAGACCTACGTGGAAGATCATCCGTTCATCCAGGGATCCGCCGCCAACGTCGCGCTGCTGCGCCGCGTCATGGGCGATGCAGAGGGCGCCCGCGCGATGAACGCCACAGCACTGGAGCGGCTGGAGGCGCGGCTGGGCCGGGATCATCTCTACGCGCTCGCGGTCCTGCTGAACCTCGCAAGCGACCATGCGGCGCTGGGCCGGTTCGCGTCCGCCATAGAGCTCGAAAGGGATGCGCTCGCCCGGCTCGAACGGATCCTCGGCGCGCTGCACCCGATGACTCTTGCGTGCGCCGCCAACCTGTCCGTCGATCTGGAGCACGGCGACCCTCCGGACGAGGGTTCCGCGCTCTTCCAGCAGACCATGCGGCAGTACGAGGAGACCCTCGGAACCGCCCATCCGGACGCGGTCGTCGCGCAGAAGCGCCGACACCTCGACTTCGACTTCGATCCTCCGCCGATCTAGCGGGACGTCCCGAACCGCTCCCTCCATCTGCGGAGGTGTCGCTCACCGGCGGCCGCGGCGGCCCTTCCGGCGGCATCGGGGACGGGCTGGGCATCGAGCCCGTCCAGAGCGTCCAGCATCTCGTCGACGAACCGCACTCCGGCCGGAGTCAGCCGTCCGCTTCCGGCGATTATCCGCGCGGCTCGCGTCGCGCCGGCGCGCCATCGCGCGAACTCGAGGTGGGCACGGTCGCGCGAGTCGCCCTGCTCGACAAGGCGCTGCCGCGACCAGAAGGCGGCGATGCCCAGGTGGGCGTAGGCGCCCTGGAGCAGTCCGCTGAGGGGACGCGGATCCTCGCGCCAGGGGGCGTAGTAGCGCTCCTCCCCGTCCGGCATGGTGAGCGGCAGGAGATCGAGAAGCGCGGTCAACTTCGTGTGCTGCATCTCGTGGACGAGCGTCACGGCGAAGGAAAGCGCGTCCGGTGGGAGGGACGTCCCGACCGCGCCCAGCGAATCGTAGAAAGTCGCGCTCGTTTGCTCGCCCCCGGAGGCGGGCCGCATCGGAACAAGGACCCGGAGCATCGCCGCGCTCTCCACTGCCGCCGCCGGATGTGCGGAGACCAGCAGAATCCATGCCTCGCGCAGGAGTTTCTCCCAGATGGCCAATTCGGCGAGGGGAATCCTGGCGCGCAGTGACGGGACGTCCGGGGAGCGGTAAGGATCGATGTCGTCGAGAGCGAGTTCCAGTCGAAGCCTCTTCTGCTCGGCTTGCAGCGTGCGGATGGGATGCCATCCCGGTTCTTTCTCGTGCTCCCTCGCTCCGCACTCAAAGCGGACCGAATCCGCGCCCGGTGCGTACAGCAGCCCCAGAGAGGGGAGGAATGCGGTTCCGTTGCTCACCGGCACGTTGACCGTGCACGCGATGCCCGCGCGGATCGCCGCGGCGGCGGTCAAGGCACCGAGCATCGCGGTGCCGCCGCGCTCGCCTTCTCGGTTGCCGAGCAGCGCGTCCTGAGTGCGGACTCCGACCGAGGGATATGTCAGCACCGTGTCCACCGCGCGCGGAGCCGAGGCCTGGAGCCGGGTGAGCAGCGCGTAGGAGTCCTCGTCGAGGTGCCGCAGGCTGTGGAGCAGCAGCATCCGCTTGCTTCTTTGTCCGGCGAGGAGTGCTTTGATCGCCTCTCTCCCGCCACCGCCCCGGGCGAGTTCGAGGAATGCGCTCTCCGGGATACGATGCCTGCGCGAAATCACCGGATGGCCTTGGGGAGGCGGCTCAGGTCTTTCTGGAGAACGCCGTCGATGTGGCGAATGAGGCGTTCCAGGTCCCGGCAGTAGACGCTCGGGTTGGCGAAACCGTTCCCCTTGCCGAAGCGGTGCGCGTAAAGCCCGCCCCCGCAGATGCGCACGATGGGGCAGGCGCGGCATTCAGTGGACAGCGACGCGATTCCTGCCTGCCTCGCCCGGATTCCGGGATGTTCGAGCGCCGCGTCGAAACTGTCCTTCTCGACGTGCAATGCCGTTCCCGCCGCACCGGCGAACGCCGATTTGAGGCTGTCGACCTGCTCGACGCTCCCGTCGGTCTCCACGACCGCCAGCGCGACGGGCGACAGCCCCACCGCCTCGGTGCCCGAGCGGCCGCCGAGCAGGAGCCCGATGATCTCGCTGAACAGCCGAACCCGGGTCTCGACGGCCGGGGCGGAATACCAGCGCTCGAAAACGGCGATGAGCCAGTCGGCGTACGGGGTGTCCGGCCCTCGCCCGCGCCCTGGCGGCCGATCGTCCCAGTTGCCGTGCGGGAGGAGGAAGTCGACGACGGGTGGAGCGTGGACGATGAGCGCCTCATAGGTCGCCACCGGGTCGTTCCTCAGGTCGATCGTGCAGAGCAGACCGCTGAACAG
The DNA here is from genome assembly GCF_039529375.1 of Actinomadura napierensis. Classification (NCBI taxonomy): domain Bacteria; kingdom Bacillati; phylum Actinomycetota; class Actinomycetes; order Streptosporangiales; family Thermomonosporaceae; genus Actinomadura; species Actinomadura napierensis. The sequence goes on along the minus strand of NZ_BAAAMR010000012.1, from coordinate 93,142 downwards.
GCGCCGGAAACGGCGATCGCGGAGCCGCCACAGCCCCGCCGTCACCTCGGCGTGGCTTCCCCGGCCGTTCGCGCGGACCCGGTGGCGATTGTGCTCCTGCGGCCCTCCGTCGAGGCTGACGCCGATCCGCACGTCGAGCTCGCCGAGCAGGGAGAGCATGGCGTCGTCGAGCAGGACCCCGTTCGTCTGCACTCGCGCGGTCACCGTGACGCCGTCGCCCACGGCACCGCGCACCCCGAGGACGGCCCGCCGGATGAGCCCGGCTCCGGCGAGCAGCGGCTCACCGCCGTGCAGGACCAGTTCGAGTTCCCGCAGCGCGTGCCGGCGGGCGTGCTCGGCGATCCGCTCGGCGACCCGGTCGACGGTCCGCTCGCTCATCCGCCGGGGCTGCGCCCTCCACCCCTGGTCGGACAATTCGTACATATAGCAATATTCGCACGAAAGGTTGCATCTACTGTGCAATTTTAGGACGAACTGCCGAAAAGGGACCGCATCCTCGGCCACACCCATCACTTCCCGCTCATCTAAGATTCGCCATCGTACGGCCGGACGGAGCCCGTCGAGTCGATCGTTACGCTCCGCGATTCCAGTTGATATCGCTGGGAAGTCACTCTGTTACCGACGATCTTCCTTCTGTCTGACGGATTGGGGGACTTGTGCGCCTGGCGTTTCGGAGGGCCGAGGGCGTCGGGCTCGGCGTCACCGCCACGACTATCAGTTCGGTGCGGCGGGTCACGCGGAGTCTTCAAAAGTGTGCCCAGTTGGATGTGGAGGTCCGTTCGACAGCTCCAGTTGCTCAATCGTGGATCGAACCCCATTCGCTTGATTGGCCGATCGATAGGTCACGGTCCCTGCCGAAAGCCTCGTCCGGGCAGGTAAAGCGGCATGTTCGTACTCGTTTCCGATGCTGGTTGTCGAGGGTCTCGAACTCGCGGAGGGCGTGGAGCAGATGCCGCTGGTTCTAGATCAACGTGCGGTCCAGGAGCTCGCGGCGGCAGGTTTGCACCCACCGCTCCAGACGTCCTTGAGGGGTGTTCTCCCGCGCGCCGTGCACCCGGATCAGATCGTGGCTGTCGGTGGCGTGCGCCGGCCGTCGGTGCCCCTGCTCATCCGTTCCCTCCTGTAGCGCAGGCGCCCGGCGGAGCGCCCGTCGCTTGTCCTGGAGCAGATGTTCCCGTCGGGATCGGTCACGGTCGCCACCAAGGGCCCCGCCCCCGACATCTTGCGCGGCCTCCTTCGCGGTCGCCCCCGCCGCCGCCGTCACCTCGGCCAGCTTCGCCTCGATGTCCGGCACGTGCCAGTACGCGACCGGCGACTCCATCCGCTGTGGTCCCCCGTCCGGCACCGGCCCGATGTGCTGCCCCGCCACATCGAAGCCGACATAGTAGGACGAGTCCGCCTGCGACGGCAGGCCCAGCAGCGCCGTGTACACCGCCTCCAGATCGGAGACCGGGTGCAGCACCGTCTTGATCCCCTGCGTCGAACCATCGCTCATGACCGCTCCTCGTCTCTCTCGACGTCCACACAGGTCACGCTAGTTCCCGGACCGTCAACCTCACTTCTCGATTACTGACCGAGCCCGCACCCGGCGCGTTGGCCCGCGGCGGCCGGTGGGCGATACTCGGAAGCCCGCCACGCAAGCGCCGGAGAACACGATGTCGCCGAACCTCGCGACCTGGCTGCCGGGCACCCTCATGGACCGGCTCCCCCCGGACGTCCGGGCGGAGATGCTGGCGGCGGGACGGCCCCGCCCGGTGGCGGCCGGCACCGTGCTCGTCCGCCAGGCCGAACCGCGCACCGAGGTGTACCTGCTGGAGTCGGCCACGCCCCGGACGACCGCGTGCGTCAAGGTGGTGTGCGCCGCCGAGAACGGCACCGAGATCCTGCTCGGCTTCCGGTTCGCCGGGGACGTGGTGGGCGAGGGCGCCGGGCTGCGGCAGGGCACCCGGTCGGCCACCGTCACCGCCTGCACCGCGATGACCGTGAGGGTCTTCCCGTGGACGACGTTCAACCGGCTGCTGCTGCGGTACCCGGACGCCTGGGCGTCGCTGGCCAGGATGGTCACCGACCGGCTCGACTGGGCCAACGACCGGCGGCTCGACTTCGTCGCCGCGGACGTCCCGACCCGGCTCGCGCGCGTGCTGGACGAGCTGGTGCGGCGGCACGGCCAGTGGCGCGACGGCGTCTGGGAGGTCGGCATCCGGCTCTCGCAGGCGGAGCTGGGCATGCTGATCGGGGCGCGCGAGGACGCCGTCGGCAAGGCGCTGCGGCTGCTGCGCCGCGCCGGGGCCGTCCGCACCCGCTACCGGGGCATCACGATCCTGGACATCGAGGCGCTGCGGCGGCACGCGGCGTCAGCGTGCTGACGCGCCCCGCAGCGCCTCGACCAGCTCGCGGGCCTCGGCGACCCGGTGCCCGCGCTCGGGGAACTCCTTGCGCCGGTACTCCAGCGCAAGCTCGGCGTTGTCGAGCGCGTCCGCCGGGAAGCGCGCGGCCTGCGTCCGGGCCAGCACGAGCAGGGCGTGGCTGGGGTCGAACCCCTCGACGCGGTGCAGCCACTGATCGCTGACGAACGTCGCCTCCCGCTCGGCGTCCTGGTGCTTGCCCAGGGCGTCGAGCACCTCGGCGCGCCGCAGCCGTGCCCGCATGAGCGCGTCGTGCCGGTACCGGCTTCGGCGGAGGTGGTCGACCTGCGCGTCGGTCGTCTCGAGCGCCGCGTCCAGCTCCGCCTCCTTTCCGTGGTGCAGGGCGAGCGACACCTGCGCGGCGCAGGCGACGGACCGTGCGTGCCAGGTGAACGGATGGTCGGGCGCGAACGCGGCGGCGCGCCGCTCGGTCTCCGCGGCGGCCAGGTCCCACGCCTTCCGCAGGTCCTCCTCGGGTCTGGGGTCGGCCACCAGCGGGTCAAGGCGCCCGAACCGGCCGCGGTCGACGAGCGCGACGCTCAGATCGGTGCTGGCGCGGCCGGCCATGTCCTCGTCAGCGCCGTCCTCGTTCGCGCCGTCCGCGGCCAGCAGCTCCAGCCGGCGCGTGCGCCGCCGGACGACCTCGTCCAGCGCGCCGAACTCGCCGTAGATCCGCAGCAGCCGGACGTACTGGGACTCGATCTCGGCGAACGTGCGGTCGGTCTCCGGCAGGGCGCGCGCGGCGGCTTCGCGCAGCGCCGTCCACGCCTCCAGCGACGCGCGCGGCGTCCGGCCCCGGCTCGCGGCGATCTCCTGGTGGCAGCGGATGTCGAGCAGCAGCGGGTCGCCGGGGCCGAGCGCCTTGGCCGCGTCCGCCAGCAGGTCGGCGTACAGGGCGCCGGGGGCCTCGGCGGCGATCAGCGAGCGCAGCCGGACGCGCAGCCGCGCCCGGGTGGTCTCAGGCATCGCCCTCCCCGTCGTGCTCGGCCGCGTAAGCGGCGAGTTCGTCGACCGCGTCGCGCATGAGGGCGACGATCCGCAGCCGGATCCGCGGGGGCATGCCGGGCGCGCTGTCCTGGATCTCCATGATCGCGTTGGACAGCCGGGCCTGCAGTTCCCGGTGGTCGGGCATCCGCGGCCCCTCCAGCCGCGCCTCGGCGCCGTCGATGACGTAGCCGTTCACCTCGCCGAGCCGCACCGCATCCCGCACGACCTGGCGCAGGACGCCGCGGGCCTGTTCCACGGTCGGCTCCCAGTTCCGGATGACCAGTAGGTCCTCGACGGCGCACACCGGCGGGCCGTCGTCCAGCGCGGACGCGAGGGCGGGCTCGGACACGGCCCATTCGGCCACGACGCCGAGCAGCGTCCGCGTCATGACGGTGCCGCCGACGTCGCCGGTCCGGCCGAGGCGGCGCAGGCTCTCCAGCCAGCCGGGGCGGCCGCGCCAGTACGTCCACGCCTTCGCCTCGTTCACCAGCCCGTGGACGGGCACCGGCCACGGCCCTTTCGAGGGTGCGAAGGCGCGCGCGATGGCGGCGCCGCGTTCTCCCGCTTTGGCGTACCAGTCAATCAGAGGATTCTTCGCGTTATTGCCCGCCACCTGATAGTAGGTCGATTTCACCGGTGCGCACGCGAGTGCCTCGAAGATCTCGTTGTGGCTCAGCGGGCGCCCGGGATGATCTGTCAGCGCGCGCCGGGTGGCCTCGTAGTACGCGACCTTGGTGTCCCAGTGGTTCCTCGCCTCCCCGGAGCGGCGCGCGAACCCCTCGAACCAGGCGCCAGCGGTGGTCGTCTCGAGATCCTGCGGTGTCGCCATGTCCCCCAGCCTCATCGCTCCTCAGGGCACCAGTATTGCCCGCATGACACATTTCAAGCGACATTTTGAAGCTTTGCCGTGTTTCTGCGGAGCGGAAACGGGCGAGGCGGCGAACTTCTGTCCGCAAACGCGCGATGTGGTCATCCCTAAACCGGCATCGGCGCCGACGCCGATTCGGTTTCCGAATCCCGTACTGGTCCGGGGTCCGCCGGCCGGGACCGCGCCACGATAGCGCCGTTCGATCAATTCGCGCAGTTTGTGAAGGAGGACGCGATGACCCCGTGGCGCGCATTCGGCGGTGGCGACGACGACTGGCCGTGAACCCGGCGGCCCGGTGGGGCCGCCCGCACACCGGCGGGCGGCCCCACCGGGCTGCCGCGGATCAGTTGCCCTGGTGGGTGAACGCCCCCCACGACACCGGATCGGCCAGATCCAGCCGCCTGGCGTCCCAGGCGTAGTCCTCCGGCATCTCCGGGGGGATCGGCCGGTCCGGGTCCAGCATCCACAGCTGCGCCGCGCGCAGCGCGTCCACCGGGTCCGCGCCGTCCAGGACGAGCGCCCGGTGGAACATGAACATCAGCAGCGGCGTCACGCTCCCGGCCACCCGCCACCGCGACCCGACTACCGCGGCCGCCCCCGCCGTCTGGAACGCCGTCGCGAGCGTGAGCGCCTCGTCGTGGTCAGCCGGGGTCACGTCGCTGACGCAGGTCGACAGCACCACCAGGCCGCCGGGCGCGTCCGGCTCGCGCCGGTGCGAGCGGCGCAGCAGCTCGTCCGCGCGCAGCTGCGCGGGGTCGCCAGCCGCGTCCACGAGCTTCACATGCGACCCGGCCGCCGACGCGGTCGTCACCCCGTGGCAGGTCAGCTGCAGCATCGACGCGCCGGGCGCGCGCCGTCCGGGCGCGTGCGTGCGGACCTCCTCCGGGGTCGCGGACGGCTCGCCCGGACGGCGGGTGTAGCCCAGCCCGCGCGCGTCCGGGTAGAACACGTGGCGCAGGACGTGGGTGAGTTCCGCCGCGGTCTTCAGCTCGCCGGTCGGGTCGGCGACGAACACCGGATCCTCGAGCGGGTCGCGGCGCCGCCGCCCGGCCGCGGTCACGAACTGCCGCGCCGACGCGGCGTACGACAGCACGAACTCCCGGCAGGCGTAGCCGCGCCCGCCGTCCGCGCCCGTCCGGTACGCGACCTGCCAGGGGATGCCGCCCAGCGCACCGCACGGGACGAGCACGACGCGCGGCGCCCCCGCGATGCCGCGCTCCCTGGCGTCGGCGAGCAGCGGCTCGAACGCCGCCGACCACGCCCACGCGCCCACCGCGTCGAGCGCGTCCCGCCAGTCGGCGCCGTCGCCCGCCACGCCGGGCAACCCCACGTACGCGGCGGCCCGCTCGTCGTCGAGACGCAGCGCCGGGGCGGCCACCACCCGCACCACCTCGGCCCGGTCGGCGACCAGCAGCAGCCCCGGCTCGCCGCCTTCCCCCGGCACGAGGTACACCAACAGGTCGGCGCCGACGGCGGCGAGCGCGGCGGCCACCCTCGCCAGCTCCGGCGCCGCCGTCAGCGCGGCCGCGTCCCCGGCGCGGTGCAGCGCGTCCAACATCCGCTGCCGCAGGTCCCCCGGCACCTGCGGGTCCAGCAGCGGACCGGCCAGCGCCGCCGCCGTGTCCGCCGCGCCGCCCGTCGCCACCGGTTCGCGCGGGGGCGGCGGCCCCGCGTCCACCGCCCCCTGCTCGTCCCACTCGTCCGCGAGCTCGCCGAACCCGCGGACGCGCAGGAGCTCCGACACCGCCGTCGCAGACGTCGCCGCGTACAGCACCAGTCCCCGGCCCAGCTCCACGGCCGCCGCCGCGTCTGCCGCCCGGCCCTCCGCGACGCACCACCGCGCCACCCGCTGCGCCATCTCCGCGACGCCCCGCGCCGCGGCGAGCCCGTACTCCACGCCCGTCTGCAGCAGGACGTCCCCGATCCGCGCCCGCAGCGCCCCGAACCCCGCCGAGATCGCCAGCGCCGCGTCCCCGTCCTCCCTCCGGCCGCGGTAGGCGCCCGCCAGCTCCCACAGGACACGACCCGTCATCGGGCTCGCCGGCTCGGTGGCCAGCAGCCCCGCCGCCTGCTCCAGCCGCGCCACGCCCAGCTCGCGGTGGTCGGCCGCGCTCGCCGCGTCCCCCGGGCCGTCCGCCCCCTGGTGCAGGCCCTCCGCCTCCATCCGGGACCGGACGAGATGCGCGGCCCCGAGCGACCACAGCGCGCCCGCCCGCTGGCCGTGCAGGACCTCCGGGACCGCCGCCGCCTCGCCGAGCCGCGCGATCCCCTCGTCCATCGCGGCCAGGTCGCGCTCCAGCACCCCGTCCAGCACGCGGGCGAGCCCGCCGACGGTCCTCAGCGCCAGCCGGTTGCCGGCGTCGATCGCGTCGGCGTCCAGCGCGGCCGCCAGCAGCGCCGCGCCCTCGCGCGCCGCGTCCAGTGCCTCCCCGGCGCCCGCCACTAGGAGCACGTCGGCCTGCCGCAGCAGCGCCCGGCCCAGCTCCATGTCGAGCCGCGACCGCCACGGGTAGGTCCCAGGCAGCGCCCACCGCGCCTCCCGCAGGTTTCCGACCGCCCGCCGCAGCCCGTCCTCGTCGCCGTCGCGCCACGCGCAGGTCGCGGCCGCCGCGCCCAGCAGGCCCTGGACGGTCCGCCACTCGAACTCGTCGCCGTCCGGCGGACGCCGCGTCCGGCAGATCGCCTCGGCCCGCTCCAGGTAGCGCCGAGCGGCCTCGGCCTCCTCGATCCCGCCGCGCCGCGTGTGCCGGTCCAGCAGCACCGACCCGTACGTCGTCAGCATCGTCACGGCGAGCGGATCTTCGTCGCGGATGTCGCGCAGGGCCGCCTCCAGCAGCCGCGACGCGCGCGTCCAGTCGTCCTGCCCGCCCGTCAGCGCGGCCTTCAGCATTGTCGCCATGCCGAGCAGGTAGGTGTCCTTGGCCCGCCCGTCGCGGTCGCCGGGGTCCCGGCGGGCGCGCACCTGCTCCGCGAGCGAGATCACCTTCTCCACGCCGCCGGGGGTCGGCTGGAACGCGGTCACCCCCATCGTCAGCCCGGCGAGCCAGCGCAGGCCGTCCTCGTACAGGGGGTGGTCGCCGCCGCGCGCCCGCATGTGCTCGTGCGCCCGTTCGACCAGCTCGGGGCCTTCCGCCAGGTCGGCCGGGTCGCCGGTGCGCAGCCACGACTGCATCCGCGCCGCGCCGAGCTGCATCTCCAGCGCCGCCTTCAGCATGTCGCCCGGCTCCAGCTCGATGGCGCGTTCGAGGTCGGCCACCATCCGCGGGTCGGGCGGCCCCTGCTCGCCGCGCTCCCGGCGCGCGTCGGCCTCCAGGAACACCGACAGCCCGACGACCTCGCGGTGGCCCGGGTCGCCCTCGTCGAGGCGTTCGCCCGCCTGGTCTAGCAGCGCCATCGCCCGCGACAGGTCGACGTCGTCCTCCTCGGCGGTGTTGTACGCCTGGAACAGCACCGCGACGGCCCGCAGCACCACCGCGACCCGGCCCAGCTCCGGGTCGATGTCGTCCGCGTTGGCGAACCTGGTGAGGACGGCCACGGCCCGCTGCACGTCCGGGGAGTCGATGGCCGACAGGCCCGTCATCAGCGGCGCGAGGTCGTACAGGTCGGGCGGGCGCTCACCGAGCGGGACGGGCAGCCGCAGCACGCGGAACATCAGCAGGACGCCGAGCCACACCCCCGCGGTCTGCACTCGCCAACCCGCCGACCACGCTCCCCTCTCCGGCTCCGTGTCGGGCTTGGGCCGCACGGCGTCCGGATCGTCGGCGAGGCACTGCTCGAACAGGTCGATCGCCTCGTCGCGGTCCGCCTCGGCGCCCGCCACCCGCAGGTAGCGGATCGCGAGCAGGTTCCCCAGCTCGAACCGCAGCGCCGGCAGGCGCGCGTCGTCCGGCGGCACGCAGGCGACGGCCTCGCGGTAGAGGGCGATCGCCTCCCCCGCGCGGTCCGCCCCGTCCGGGGCGTCGCCGGCGCCGAACGACGCGCTCTTCGACAGCGCCCGGCCGAGCGCGGCCAGCGCGTCCGGCCGGTCGCCGGGGGCCGCCGACGCGAGCCGCGCGCGGAGCGCGGCGATCGCGGCGTCCGAAAAGTCGCCGGTGTTCCGGGAGCCTGTCATCGCCGTCCTCCTCCGGGCGGGGCCTCACGCACGATCGTCATGAGCACGTCGCCGATCCGGACCTTGTCCTTGTGTCGGAGGGTCCTGCGGTCGCCGGCGGGCATCAGCTCGCCGTTCACGAACGTGCCGTTGAGGGAGTACTCGTCGCGGATCCACGGGGTGCCGTCCTCGTCCAGGCCGATCGTGGCGTGCCGCCGCGACACCAGGTCGTCCTTCTCCAGGAGCCGCGCCGCCTCCGAGAACTCCGGGTCGCGGCCCAGCAGCGAGGAGCCGCAGGGCGGGACGGAGACCTTCTCCCCCGTGGTGAACACGTAGGCGAGGTTGAGTACCGAAAGGGTCGCCGCTGCCGCGTTCCCCGCTCGCGGTGCGGGCTCGGGACCGGGTGCCTGCGGCGCGGGCCGTCCCGCCGGATCTCCGCCGCCCGGTGCCTTGGTGCCTGCCTGCGCGGCCGTGACGTCATGCGGGGCCGTCGCGGCGGGTGTGTCCGCCACCCGGTAGTCGTCGAAGCGCCCGCACGCCGGACAGATGACATCGCCCGTCGCGGCGGCACCGCAGCCGGCGCAGACCAGCTCGTTCACCGCAGCTCCACCGACGGCGGCTCGCGGTGGACGGCCGTCACCGTCAGCCGCCCGCCCGGCTCCAGGCGGCGCCGCTCGAACAGCGCCCGCGCCAGCGGGTTGACGAACCCCGTCTCCACCGCGTTGAGGATCCCGCGGCCCCCGTTCGCGAGATCCTCGGTGCACCAGGCGAGCAGGTCGTCGCGTGCCCGCTCGCTGAGCGCCAGGGTCAGCCCGAGCTCCTTGCCCACCAGCCCCAGCACGTTGCCGAGCGCGTTGTCGCAGATCCGCCGCGCGGGCTCGGGGCGGATGAAGTCGAACACCAGGATGTTGCCGCCCAGCCGGTTGAGCAGTTCGGGACGGCCGAGGACCAGGTTGAAGTGCCGCTGCACGCCCTCCGTCACCCGCTCGATGACCTCTTCGTACGGCTGGTCGGGGGTGACCTTGACGATGCGGATCTCGCGCTGCGGATCCCACTCCTGGATGCCGAGGTTGGAGGTGAAGATGAGGATCGTCTCGGAGAAGTAGGTGGTGTTCCCCCGCGCGTCGGTGAGCCGGCCGTCCTCCAGGATCTGCAGGAACTTGTCCAGCAGCCGCGGATGGGCCTTCTCGATCTCGTCGAACAGCACCACCCGGAACGGGTCCTGCCGGACCGCGTTGGTCAGCTCCCCGCCCGCCTCGTACCCGACATAACCGGGCGGCGCGCCGACCAGCCGGTCCGCGGCGTGCTCGGCAGAGAACTCGCTCATGTCGAAGCGCAGGTACGCCGACTCGTCGCCGAACAGCAGCGCGGCGATCGCCTTGGCCAGCTCCGTCTTGCCCACCCCGGTCGGCCCCGCGAAGAACAGCGTCCCGCGCGGGCGGTCCACCGACCGCCGGGCCTGCGCGCCGGTCAGCCCGAGCACCGCGCGCTTCAGCACGTCCAGTGTCCCCGCCACCGCGCGCTCCTGGCCGATCACCCGCGCGGGCAGCTCCGTCTCGGCCTGCCGGATGCGGTCCAGCAGGTAGCCGCGCCGCCACGGGTTGTCCAGCACGCCCAGCTTGTAGGTGCGGACGGCCTCGGGCAGGCTGGACAGCCCCGTCCCTCGGTCGGCGACCAGCTTCATGACCTCGTTCATCGCCGCCAGGGTCAGCCCTTCGGAGGCTGCGGCGAACTCCTTCGCGGCAGAGTCCGCCCGCCCGGTCAGCTCGCCCGGCCGGCCCTGCTCGTCCAGTTCGCGGGCGCTCGGTGCCCCCCCGACCAGTAGCCGCGCCGTCTTCTCCCGCTCCCCCAGGTCGGGGGACGGCACCGCGATGTTCCGGACCCGGACGTTCCCGTCGCCCAGCCACGCCGGCAGGTCGCGGTCGCTCTGCACCAGCCAGACCACTGGGTTGTACAGCGGGCTCGGCCGGTTCTCGAAGCCGCCCTTGCGGGGCGCGGTCTCCGACAGCTTCAGGCAGCCGACGAAGAAGTCCTGCTCGGCCGGGGACAGCTCGGTGGAGTCGCGGACAAGCCGGGACGCGTAGTCCACGACGAGCCCGATCCGCAGCTCCGGGTGCTGGGTGACGGCCTTGATCCGCTCGTACAGCTGGGCGAGCGGGTCGTCCTTGTCGTCTCCCGCCTCCTTCGCACCGGATCCGTCGAGGAGCCGCTCGACGGCCTGCCGCTCCTGCGCGCGCCGCGGGTCGCCGTCCGTCCTCGGGAACAGCGTGAAGCCGTCCACCTGGTCGTAGACGACGAGGCAGCTGTAGCCGTACCGCTCCAGGACCCGCCAGACTAGCGAGGCCAGCGGGACCACGGTGGAACCGCCGTCGCGGCCGGGGACAAGGAACCAGTCGCGCAGGTTGCCGTGGAACACGAACTGCGAGTGGACCGCGAGGGTGCTCTCGAACTCGCGGATGAAGGCGGGCCAGCCGTCGAAGGGCGCGGGACGTCCTCCCTCCGGCTTGTCGATGCGCACCCCCGGCCCGGAGATCGGGGGCGTGTCCGGTGTCGTCGTGGTCATCGTGGCCGCTTCCTCTCCCTGGCCTGCGGCCGCTTCCTGCCGCGGCCCTCCTCGTCGCCGCGCCGGTTGCTCCCGGCGGGTGCGGCGGTTTCGGTCGCCGTGCCGTGCGGTTCCACGACGCCGAGCAGGGTCATCTCCAGCCCGAGCGCCTCGACGTCGCCGCGCACGCAGTCGAAGTCGTCGCGCCACCGCCGCAGCCGCTCCGCGTTCACGACGGTCGCCGGGTCGCCCGCCGGGCCGTCGCCGAACGTCGCGACGACCTGCCCCTCCGCCAGCTCGAACCGCACCTCGTCGCCGTCCCACTCCGGGCGGGTGAGGTTCATCAGGGCGGCCCCGTCGCCGCGGCGGACGGTGTAGCCGAGCCGCACGCAGGCCGCCGCGAGGGTCTCGGTGACCAGGCTCTGGTCGGCGATGTCCCGCATGTGCAGGAGGGCGTCCTCGGCCCGCATGCGCAGCTCGGACGTGAGCGGTTCGCGGCCCGCCGCGACGGCTTCGAGCCGCTCCACCACGTCCGCGAACGGTGCGGTAAGCCCGGCCGGGTACAGCTCGGGCGAGATCCGGTCGAGGCGCAGCCCCGCCAGGAAGCGGGTGGCGTCCTCGATGGCCGCGCGCCGTCGGCGGACGGCGGCGTCCACCTGCCGCTCGCGCGCCCGCAGCTCGCCGAGCCACGAGGACGCTGCCGCCGCGTTGCGCGTGGACAGCGCCTTCCCGGCGGCCTCCAGCAGGGTCGCCGCCTCCTCCGGCGACGCCTTCGGCAGGATGCGGCCGAGGATCCGGTCGACCGTCGCGGTCTTCTCGCGGTCGCCGCGCTCGCCGCCGCGCCCGGACGCCGCCGCCAGCGCCTCGACCCGCGCGGACTCCGCCTCCCACCGCCGCGCCTGCTCCGCCCAGCGGACCAGCCCGTCCGCCGCGGCGTCCGCGCGCCACGTCCCGCGCCTGGCCAGCTCGCCCATCCCGGCGTCGATGACCCGTCCGGCCTGCCGCCGCTCGGCCTCGTCGAGCCGCCGCTCGGTCTCCGCGCACCAGCGGCGCAGCTCGGCGACCGCGCGGCCCGCCGGATCGAGCGGGCCGGGCAGGTCCGGGCCGGGGCCGCCGTCGAGCCGGCTCCCGGCGGCGAGCACCGCGGCGAGCCGGGCGTTGACGTCCACGACGGCCAGTACCGCCTGCTGCCATTCCTGCGCGGCCGCGCACTGCTGCTCCCACTGCGCCGCGTCCGCGAGGATGCTCTCCCCGAAGTCCCGCAGGCCGCCCATGGCGGCCCGCGTCATCACGACCGCGGTCGCGGCGAGCCCGACCGCGAGCACCGCGGTGCCCGCGACGGTCGCGGCGGTGGCCAGCCCGTGCATCCCAGCGGTCGCGGCCGCGTGCCCGGTGTGCGCGGCGGCGACGCCCGCCGAATGCGCGGCGGAGTGCGTCGCGGCGCTGCCGGCCGCGTGGGTCAGGCCGGCCTGCGACACCGCCGACGGCACCGCCTGCTGCGCGAGCATCGGCGCGACGATCTTCCCGTTGCTCATCGGGTCCCCCTCGCCCGGGCCGGACGGCCGGACGGCGCGCGCGGGCCGTCCCGCCGGGCGGCTGTCCTCTGCGCGGTGGCCCCGTCCGGGCCGACGGCCGTGGAGCGGCGCCGCAGGTACTCCTCCTGCCAGCGCCGGTAGCGGACGTGCACCCACGCGACATGCGCCGGGAGCACGATCAGCGGGAGCAGGAACGGCGCCGTAACGGTCACGCCGATCAGCGCCAGGGTTGTCCCGGCCACGACCACGAACCCGAGCGTTCCCCGGGTCGCGAACCGGCCGCCGACGTCGCGGAAGACCCTCCCGACGCCCAGCATCAGCGAGAAGCGCGGATGGTAGGGGGCGCCGATCACCGCGGCCAGCCACAGTTCGGCGCCGGCCTGCAGCGCCAGCGTGACCACCATGAAGATCCAGGCCTGCAGCAGCGCCACCGGCGACGCGATCTCCACCCGCGCGTTAAAGGCCGTGCTGAGCAACAGCAGCAGCGTCCAGGCGATGAGCACCACCGCCATCGCCGCGCCCGCCCAGCCCAGCGCGACCGGGCGGTCCAGGCGGCGCCAGCGCTCCACCCGGTTCCACTCGCGCACGCGCTGGTCGCGGCGGTCGGCCTGGCGGCGCAGCCGCTCCACCTCCGCGCGCGCCTGCCAGCTCACCGCGTACGCGGTGAGCACCCCGGCGGGCTCGTGCGCCTTGGCGAGGATCTCGTCGAACCAGTCGAGCCGGGCGTTGGCGCGCCTCAGCACCTTGTGGACACGCGGCCGCTCCCGGTCCAGATGCGCGCGCAGCTCGCCGACCGCGCCGGGATCGCCGGCCAGCCACAGCAGGTACGCCCGCTGCCGCGGCCCGCTCCACCTGGCCAGGACGTCCCGCACTTCGGGATGGTCGCCAGCGAGCCGGGCGGCCACGACGGCCCAGCGTTCGACGTCGTACCGCCAGCGCCGGTCGACTTGGGCGAAGCCGGCGCAGCCCGGTTCGGCGTCCAGCTCGCGGAGCAGGCCGTGGTCCCACAGGTCATCGACGATCTCGCGGAGCTGTGCCGCCGTCCCGTCGCCGTCCATCGCCTTCCTGGCGAGGCCGGGCAGGTCGGTCATGGAGAGGGACTCGCCCAGGTAGACGACGGGCCGGCCGTGGTCGAGCCAGCGCAGCAGGAGCAGCAGGTTCACGTTCCCGGGAAGGCCCGACCGCTCCAGCCGGACGGCGAGCCGCTCGCTGGAGTCCTCGCCGTCCGGGTCGTCGAACTGGGCGAGCCAGCGGCGCAGTTCGGCCCACGGTTCGGCCATCGGCTCGAAGAACCGCTGGACGGCCAGCCCCCAGTTGCGGGTCAGGTCGAGCGCGAGCGTGGACCGCTCGGTGTAGGGCGTGCCGTTGAAGCGCAGCTGCCGGCGCTGCGGCGACGGGGCGGGGCCGCGGTCGCGGGGAGGCCGCGGCGGGTCGCCGGCGAGCCAGGCGGCAACCTCCTCGGCGCCCCAGCGGTCGTCCCTGCTGTGCACGATCAGCCCCTCGCACAGCCACCGGACGCGCGGGTCGAGGTCGTCGGGCAGGGGGATGTTGCCGGCGATGATCTGGTCGCCGGCGTTGTCCTCGTCCATGCCCGCGAAGGGGTGCTCGCCCGCCGCGGCCTCCAGGACGAGCATCCCAAGCGACCACCAGTCGCCGGCCGCGGAGACCAGCCCGTTGAACAGCTCGGGCGCGGCGTACAGGGTCGTCCGCGACCCGGACCTGGTGCGCGCCTGGGACCGGCCGCCGAGGTGGACCGACATCCCGAAGTCGGCGAGCACAAGGTCGAGGGCGTCCTCGCCGCGGACCAGGACGTTGCGCGGTTTGAGGTCGCGGTGCGGGATACCGAGCCCGTGCAGCTCGCGGAGCGCGCCGGCGAGCTGGCGCACCACCTCCTCGACGGTCTCCAGGGGGAGCCCGCCGGGGGTGCGCCGGAGCAGGTCGTGGAGGGTGCCGCCGGGCACGTAGTCGTGGATCTCGTATGCGCGGCCGCCTTCGACGCCGCAGTCGAGCAGCCGCGGCAGCCGAGGGGATTCGCCGGCCTGCAGCGCCTCCCACACCTTAGGCTCGGGCCTGATCTCGCCGCGGTAGAGCTTCAGCACGTATTCGCCGTCGTCCGCGACGGCGCGGAAGACGTCGGCCTCGCCGCCGGCCATGGAGAGCGGCGAGACCTCACGGAACCGGTTCAGCAGCGCGGGCGGGACCGTCTCCGGCTGGCCCGGCGCCGCCGCGCCGCCGCGCCGCCGGGTCGCTTGCGGACCGGGGACGGGTTCGCCCAGCCGGCGCCGGGTCGGGGGCGACGGCTCGGTCATGGGCCGTTTCTCCTTTCCGGGCCGCGCGTGCGGCGGCCAGCGACTCCCACTCTTATCCTATTCGCCCGGCATACACAATTTTTCCGCCATATCGGGTGCATTCCATGAAACTCTACGCTCCACATGGAATAGCGCCACCCGCTTCCGTCCGCGCGCCCGAGACGGCCCAGGTTCCGCAGCTCACAGCAGGTTCCATGCACTGCGCCCCGTTCCATGTAAAGCGGCCGAGTCCGTGGAACGTGCATCGGTACGCAGACTCTCGCTCTTTCCATGTAAATATGCCGTTTGCGGCGATCAAGGTGCAGGTGATAAGCATTTCGCTACCCCTTCAGGAAATTTCCCCCAAGGCGGGACAGTGCATGCGAATGGACAGCCGGAGCGCGAGGGCGCACGAGGAGTTCCGGGCGGCGGCGGCCCACTGGACCGACCGGTTCCGGGCACGCCGCGAGGGCTGGAAGGACGCCCGCCGCGGGCTGCCCGAGCTGCCCGCCACGCTGGACGGGGCCGGCCGGGTGCGCCCGGCCCGCCCCGGCTACCGGGAGGAGTTGCAGGCCAGGGTCGCGGTGGTGTCGGAGAAGTACGCCGCCGAGGCGCAGCGCCGGCATGACCGGCTCGTCGAGGAGATGATGGGCCGCGCGACCGACGTCGTCTACCACCACGAGGCCGGCACGCTCGAGCGCCGCCACCTCGGCCGGCTGCAGAGCGCGCTCGGCCGGTGGGCGAACGCCGTCCAGCCGCAGCGCTCGGTCGTGGCCGGGGCGGTCGCGGAGGCCAACCAGCTGCTCTGCTGCCACTGGAAGGTCGTCGAGCGGTGGCACCGGCGGCTGCGCGCCATCCGGCGGGGCAGGGCGAAGCCGCCGCTGATGACCGACGGCGAGGGCCGGCAGGTCCCGTTCGACGCGGCGGCGTGGAAGCCCGAGCCCATCGCGCTCGACTCCCGCTGGGAGCACCCCGAGGAGTTCCTCATCCGGCTGCCCGACGTCTTCACCGGCGACGACGCGTCCGGCTACCGCTTCGGGCCGCTGGCCCGCGCGCTGGAGATCCTGCGCTACTTCTACGGGACCCCCGAGCCCGAGACAGGAGGCTGACCATGCGAGTCCGGGCATCCGTCCGGTTCCACCACCGCGAGCGCGTCTGCGCGGCCGCCGGGGTCGTGCTCGTCGCGACCGCGCTCGGCGTCCCCGGCTGCGACCCCGGCGGCGACTCCTACGCGGCGCCGTGCGGCGTCGTCGTCGACGGCTCCGCGTCCGGGCAGAACTTCGACGCCGATACGCGCGTGGCCGACCTACTCCCCGGCTTCCTGCGGACGAACAAGTGCAAGACGCTCACCTACGTCCCGCTCGACACCGACTCCCGCGGCTCGGTCTGCTCGCACAAGGACCTCGACCTCGATCCCGACCTCGGCGGGGGCACCGACAAGGAGGCGATCCGCGCCGGGCGGCAGAGCCAGGCCGTCAAGGACGCGCACGCCGTGCTGGCCTGCCTGCACGCGCGGCACCCCGGGTCGGACGTGCTCGGCGCGCTCGCCCGCGCCGCGGACCAGCGGCCGGACGGCAAGGACACCTACCACGTCCTCGTGGTCAGCGACATGCTGCAGACCGACCGGACGGTCGACCTCACCCACGCCGACCTGAGCACCGCGGCGAAGCGGCGCGCGATCCTCGACGGCCCGTTCAAGGGCCGCGTCCCGGACCTCGGCGGGACGGCGCTGGAGATCACCGACCGCGGGCGGACGCTGAAGGACACGCGGCAGTCCGTGGGGCTCAACGCCTTCTGGACGCAGCTGTTCGCCGCTGCCGGACACCCCACCGTGAAGTACGACTGACCCCGGAGGACAGCATGGCCGCCCCACAGTCCGCTCCGCGCCGCCGCTGGCGGCGGGAGGGCCCCGACCCCGAGACCGCCGCCGGCACCGCCGCGCCGGGCGTGCCGCCCCCCGCCGTCGTCCCGCCGGGCGTGCAGGGGCGCGCGATGCTGGACGGCGCGCGCGCCGCCGCGGCTCGCGAGTACGACGAGTGGTCTTTCGCGCCGGGAACGCGGCTGCCGTACCTGGAGCGCCTCCGGCACGAGCGCGAGCAGGCCGTCGCGTTGAACGCCGCGAGCGCGTTCGCGGCGGCGCGCGCCATCCTCGCGCAGGTCCGCCACCAGCGCCGCGACGAGCGGCACGCGGCCGCCACCGCGCAGGCCGGCCTGGACCAGGCGCTGCGCTGGCGCGACCGCGCCTACGAGCGGGAGGACATCACGCTGGCGGGCCTCGACGTGCTCGCCGGGCAGCACATGCCGCCGGACCGTCCGGGATGGGACGACGCGGACGTCCCCGACGACGACCCGGACGACCCGACGGCCACAGCAGAAGCCGGGGACACCGGGGACACCGGCGACACCGTGCGGAACGCCGACCCGCACGGCCCTCCCAACCTGGGATCCGCGGATCCCGGACCGGGCGGCGAGCGACCGGCCCCCGCCTCCGGCGACCGGGAGAAGGCGGACGCGGCGCCCGTCACGCGCGGCGGGCGGCGCCGGCTCGGCTGGATGGGTCCGGCGGACGGCTCGCCCTTCGCCATGCCGATGCCGGAGCGGTACAAGCGGTACATCCTCGTGGCGCTGATCGCGGTGGAGGTGCCGATCTACCACGACATCTTCCTGCACCTGCACGGCGCCGACGACTGGTTGACCTGGGCCTACACGCTGCCGGTCGCGCTCGGCATGGTCGCCGCGCCGCACCTGGCGGGCCGGCTGTTCCGCCACCGGCACCTCATGCCGGTGGAGCGGATCGCGCCGGTCCTGGTGGCGGCCACGATGGTGCTGTGGGCGGCGGGGGCGCTCGCGCTCGGCTGGCTGCGCCAGCAGGTCCTGCTCGTCCCCCGGAGGGACCCGGTAACCGGCCAGGACATCGGCGGTGTGCACCAGCTCGGTCTGCAGCACGGGCACATCGCGATGACCGCCGTGTTCGCGATCATCCTGCTGCTGTCCGGGCTGATCGCGTTCACCCTCGGCATGGCGGAGGAGCACCCCGCGGTCGCCGCCTACCGCGCCGCCGTCCGGGTCAGCGAGCGCGCCCAGGCGCTGTTCCTGGAGGCGACGTCGGAGGAGTCGAGAACGCGGGACTCGACGCTGGTCCCGGAGGAGGAGCAGCTCCGCGCGCACTGGCACGAGGCGCAGGAGCACAGGACCGCGATTGCGCAGGAGCACCTCGCCGCTGAGAAGGTGTACCTGGACGCCGTGGCGCTCGGCATCGGCAGGCCCACCACCACGCAGGCCGTCTCCGCGTACCTCGACGAGCCGCCCGCGGGCGGGGACGGCGGCGCTCCGTGAGGGCGCCGCGCGCGCGGGCGGAGCCGGTGCTGCGCGTCAGCCGGATCGTCCATCCGGTGACGGTGCTCGGTCCGGGGCGCAGGCTGGTGATCTGGGTGCAGGGCTGTGGCCTGGCCTGCGCGGGATGCATGTCGCGGGACACCTGGGACCCGGCTGGCGGGACCGGGCTGCCGGTGACCGCGCTCGCCGCCGCCTGCCGAGGCCTGCTGGTGCGCGGCGCGGACGGGGTCACGGTGTCCGGCGGTGAGCCGCTCGACCAGGCTCCGGCGCTGGCCGCCCTGCTCGCCGCCCTGCGCCCCGCTCTGCGTCACGCCGTGGACATCCTGGTGTACACCGGCTACGAGACGGATGAGGCCCTGCGGATCGGCGCGGCGGTGCTCCGGCACGCCGACGCCGTCATCACCGGACGTTACGACGCCGCCCGGCCGACCCGGCTGGTGTGGCGCGGCTCGGCGAACCAGTCGCTACTGCCGCTCACCGGCCTCGGCCGCCGCCGCTACGCCGAGCATCTGGACCGGGAGGCCGACCCGGCCCCGCTGGAGATCTTCCCGGACGGGGACGGCCTGCAGGTCGTCGGCGTCCCCCAGCGCGGGGACCTGCGGCGGCTCGAGACCGGCCTGGCCCGCGAGGGCGCCCCGCCGCGCACCGTCTCGTGGCGGCCTGCGCGCCCTACCCCGTCGAGCCCCACCATCCCGCCGTCCCGTCGAACCGAGGAGAGGGACCATGCCTGAGTACATCGCCGAGCTGCACGGGCTCGCGCCGCTGCCGTCCGCCGACGTCCTCGGCCACGCCCCGCTGTACTCCGAGGACGAGCACTACGGTCCGGGCGACGTCCGCCACGTCCGCGAGTCGGGCGTCAGCTTCGGCAGCCCGCTGCTGTACCCGGTGGACGACGTGCCGCGCGGACGCGGCCGCGCCGTGGAGGCCGTCTTCGCCTTCGACCTGGACGAGCTGGGTGGCCGCCGCCGGTACACGGCCGCGCGGTTCCGCGTCACCCTCGCCGACGAGCGGGCCATCGCGCGGCGGGTGCGTCCGGAGCCGCCGGCGGCGCCGTGGACCGGCCGGTTCCGGCCGGGCGCCGGGCGTGTCGCGGTCCGCGTCTCCGGCCTGCAGACGCACCGGTTCGGCTGCGCCTACCGCGACCCGCAGGGGCGGGCGCTGGACGGCCGGTCCTACCTGGTGAGCGCCCTGCTCGACGTCCCCGAGGGGCTCGCGGAGCTGGCCGGCACGCTCAGCGCGGAGGTGGAGATCGCGCGGACCGTGTTCGAGTTCACCACGCACCGCGCGGCGTACACCTTCGACGTCCAGCCCCGGTTCGCGGTGCCGCTGCCCGGACCAGAAGGTGGGGGCGCGGCGGTCCGGCTGTGCCTGGCCGCCGATGTGGAGCGCTACAGAAGGCACGGCATCGGCGCCGCCGAGCGCACCCAGCGGCGGCTGCTCGCCGTCCTGGACGCGGCGCTGCGGGAGGCGGGCGTCGACCCCTCGTCCGTCCCGGCGCAGGAGCAGGGCGACGGCCGGTTTCTGGTCTTCCCGCCGGGGATCGACGAGACGAAGGTCGTCCCCGGCCTGGTCGCCGGGCTGCGCGCCGCCGTCCGCCGGACGAACCGCGACCTCGGGGAGCAGGCGCGGGTGCGGCTGCGCGCGGCGCTGCACCGCGGCCTTGTGAAGCCCGCCCCGAACGGGTACGTCGGGGACGCCTCCATCGCCGTGCACCGGATCCTCGGCTCCCCGCCGATCCGGGAGGCGCTGAAGGCGAACCCGGCGCGCGACCTCGCCCTGATCGTCCCGGACCTGCTGTACCGGGACGTGATCGCGCAGGACCTGGACGGCCTCAACCCGGCGCGCTTCGAGCGCGTGATCGCCAAGCTGGAGGACAAGGGCTTCACCGAGGTCTGCTGGCTCACCGTCCCCGACTGACCTGTGCCTGCCGAAAACTACGTCCGTGCAGGTGAGAGGCGCAGGGGGTGGCTCCGACGCGGGGCTTGATCAGTAGCATGGACAGGCCGCGGCGAGGTGGTTGCCGCAGGATGATGGGCGGCTGTGCTGTTGCGACTGGCCTACATGACCGGACCAACGCGTTCGCGGTGCTGCGTCTGCTTCCAATGACCGATCGGGACAAGAACACTGAAATCTTGGTGTTGCGGCACCAGATCGGCGTGCTGGAGCGCCGGCTTGCCGGAAAGCGGGTGCGATTGACCACGGCGGACCGGGCGTTTGTGGCGGCGCTGCTGCACCGGTTGCCTTCCGGGGGTGCTGCGGCGGATGCGGTTGCTGGTGCGGCCGGACACGGTGCTGCGCTGGGACCGGGACCTGATCGCGGGTCGGCATGCCGCCCGCTCGAAACCCAAGCGGCCGGGCCGACCGCCCACCGCCCACCGCCCATCGTCCACTCCATCCGGCTGCTGGTGCTGCGTCTGGTGCGGGAGAACCCGGGCTGGGGCTACCGGCGGGTGCACGGCGAACTTATGACGCTCGGCGTCAAGGTCGCGGCCTCCACCGTCTGGGAGATCCTCAACGACGCCGGTATCGATCCGGCGCCCGAGCGTTCCGCCACCACAACCCGCATCGCCCGGCCCGCCGACCGATGAGTCCATGCGGAACCCCCGGCATGAGCAACTACACGCCCGACGACGCGGTGTCCGCGCTGTGGGCCACCCATCACGCGGCGCCCATCCCCGCCGGGCTGCGCCGGATCGAGGGCCCTAGCGGCGAGTCCGTCCCCGCCCTGAACGCCTACCTGGCCGGCTGCATCCACACCTTCATCGCCAACGACGGAACCCTTGACCCTGAGCGCCAGCGGATCCTCACCGGCTGCGCCGCCGAACTCGCCGCCCTGCTCGGCTCGCGCACCGAGCAGGAGGCCGTCTACGTCTCGTGGCTCGTCCAAGCCGCCAACCTCATCAGCGCACGATCCTGACCTGCCCGGACGGAATGTCCTCGCCATGGCCGCACCGCCGCCGCCGTTCCGGCCCGCCAACCCGGCCCCGCCGTCGACGCCTGTGCCCCGGCCGCCGAGCCGGCGCTGGCGCACAGGGAGGACTATTTTGTCCTGAGTGACGCCACTTGCGCGCCGCTGTTCGACAGCGTCGCGGCCAACACGAGGCGGGAGTACGAGCGGCAGCGGGCCTCCTTCGCCACCTGATGCGCCTCTGTTGGGCGCGCGGCGCTGTCGGCGAAAGAGGCCACCGCCGTCGAGTACGTCGCGCACCTATGCGACCGGGAGTTGGCTCCCGCCTCCATTACCGGGTGATCGCGGCGGTCCATACCCCGCACACCGGTGCGGCGCGGTGAGGCGGCGGGTTTGCGCCGGTGCGATGTCGATCTGGACGAGGGCACCGCGGTGATCTGTCGGTAGTTGCAGCCGAGGGACGGGCGGCTGACGGTATGCCCACCCAGGACTGCGCACAGCACCCGGGTGATCGCGCTGGATCGCACCACGATTGCCGCGCTGCGCGCGTACCGCTCCCGGCAGCATGCGGAGGCGGCCGCCTACGGCGAGCGCTATCGCGACAGCGGGTATGTGTTCACCAACCGCAACGGCGACCCGATCTCTCCGGGCTGGCTCGCCAGAGCCTCCATCAGACCCGGCGCGGTTCAATGCAGGGCGAACCGCTGAGAAGGGATCCTCCGGAACGGGAACTGGGCCAGTGGCTGATCCTCCGGTCGAAGGAGTTCCCACGGAGATCCTCAAAGAGGGATCACGTGGCGCGCGATGCCTGGCGTTTCAGAGCAGCAGTGGCCTGACCTGTGGGATCAGGGATCTGCGAGTCGGGACCTTGGGCCCTAACCGGGCGTGCGCGCGTCTCGGCATGCTGGAGAGATGGAGTTCGATCGCAGTGGTCTGGAGGTCCTCGGTCCTGGCGAATGCCGGGATCTGCTGCGGCATGCCGAGGTCGGTCGGATCGTCTTCACCCACAACGCCTTGCCGGCGGTCCAACCGGTCAACTACGTCCTCGACGGCGAGGACATCGTGTTCCGGACCTCGGAGAGTTCTCGGCTGGCCACCGCTGCGACCGGAGCCATCGTTGCCTTCGAGATCGACGACTTCGATACCGACGCGCAGACGGGCTGGTCGGTGGTCGCCGTCGGTCCGGCTCGCCGCGTTTCCGCGCCCGGCCAGATCGCCGCGCTGGAGAATGCCGAACTGCGGACATGGGCGCCGGGGCAACGGGACCAGTTCATCAGGGTCCGTCCTGAGATGCTGTCCGGACGTCGCATATCGGGTGGGCCTGGCGTTGCCTTGAACGGCGGAGTCCAGGTCGGCGGCCTGCAGCATGAGGACGACAAGGGCACTGTGCTCGGCCAAACGGAGTGACCGGCGGATCGCACCCCGGCTGACACGGTAGGCCTCCTGACCTTGCGGCCGCAGACGCGGACCGGTCGCCCGCGGCGATCCGTTGGCGCCCCATAGAGCACCGTGGGTCGCCTGCGGCGGTCACGGTAGTCGGAGGTGGCCTTCGCGCGCCTTCCACAGGAAGTACTTTTCGAACGCGAGCTTGGCCGCGTGCGCCTGCGGGCCGGGGACGAGCAAGCCCGCCTTCCTGGGCGGGAGCATTCGGTCGGCCAGCATCATGACGCCGTTGCTGTCCGCGTCCGTCATGCAGACGGCCGGGATCTCGCCGAGGCTCTTGTGGCGGATCTGCTCTTCGCCATGGGATCCGGGAGGCGAAGTTGGCGGGGGCGATACGCGCCTGGACCTCGGTGGGGAATCCCGTCTTGGGAACACCGACCGGGACGGCGGTGGTCCATGGTGCGGTCACGGTCGCCGCAATGCCCACGGTGTAGGTGGTCGGATCAGCGGTCAACCGGTAGGTGTCCCGCACCGGAACAAGGCGCTTCTCATCGGCCAGACCGGGCGTGGAGGCCACCACGTCCTGTCCCAGCAACGGTGGGATGATCATCGCGTAGGTGTGGTCGAGCTTGCCGTCGACGGCCAGCAGGAGCCTGCCGGGGGCCGTTTCGGCGATCGCAGCCAGGTGAATCTTCGTGCTGGGGCACGTCTGGCGGTACCGCTACGACAAGTTCGGCTGGACGACCCGCTCGTCCCAGCTGTACGAGAACCGGCTGCTGCGCATCGGCAGCCCGCTGTTCCACTTCGGCATCCTGGTCGTCCTGCTCGGCCATGTCGGCGCCATCCTCATCCCCGAGAACTGGACCGACGCCGTCGGGGTCAGCGAGGACAAGTACCACGTCATGGCGCTGGACCTCAGCACCATTGCGGGAGTGTACACCATCGTCGGCCTGGCGATCCTGATCTACCGGCGTCGGACGGTCGGACCGGTGTTCTCCGCCACCACCCGCAACGACAAACTGATGTACGCGGTGCTCGCGGTGACCATCCTGCTCGGCCTGTCCGCCACCGTCGTCGCCAGCATGCTCGGCGGCGGCTACGACTATCGGACGATCCGTCTCGGTGTGGTTCCGCTCCATCTTCTACCTCGATTTGCGCGCCGGCCTGATGAGCGACGGGCCGATCCTGTTCCAGTTGCACGTGATCAGCGCGATGGTGCTGTTCGGCATCGGGCCGTTCACTCGGCTGGTGCACATGCTCACCGCCCCGGTCGGGTACCTCACCCGCCCCTACATCGTCTACCGGTCCCGCGACGTGCAGTTGGGTGCGCTTCCGCCTCGCCGCGGATGGGAACGGACCTGACCGGTGTCTCCGATCAGGTGCGCAGCGTGGCGGAGTGGTCGGGGACCTGGGTTTGCATCTCGCGGGGCGACCGCTCGTAGCCTTTCGGGGCGGGACGCGGGGGCAGTTCGAGGGGCGGGCGTTCCACCTCGTGGTAAGGGATGGTCGACAGCAGGTGGGCGATCATGTTGATCCGGGCCCTCCGCTTGTCCTCGCTCTCCACGACGTACCACGGCGCTTCGGGGATGTCGGTGTGGACGAACATCTCGTCCTTGGCGCGTGAGTAGTCCTCCCACCTCGAGATCGACTCCAGGTCCATGGGGGACAGCTTCCACCGGCGCATCGGATCGTCGAGCCGGCTCCGGAAGCGCCGCTCCTGTTCGGCGTCGCTGACCGAGAACCAGTACTTGCGCAGCAGGGCGCCGTCCTCGACGAGCAGCCGCTCGAAGATCGGGCACTGGTGCAGGAACCGCGTGTACTCCTGCTGGGTGCAGAAGCCCATGACCCGCTCGACGCCCGCCCGGTTGTACCAGGACCGGTCGAACAGCACGATCTCGCCGCCCGCGGGCAGGTGCTCGACGTAGCGCTGGAAGTACCACTGCGTGCGTTCGCGGTCGGTGGGGGCGGGCAGCGCCGCGATCCGCGCCACGCGCGGGTTGAGGTACTCGGTGACCCGCTTGATCGTGCTGCCTTTTCCGGCCGCGTCCCGTCCCTCGAACACCACCACGACCCGGGCGCCTTCGGCGCGCACCCACTCCTGGAGTTTCACCAGCTCAGCTTGCAGGCGGCGCAGTTCGCTCTCGTACACATCGCGGCGCAGCCGCTTGACCTTGCCCGGTGCCTTGCTCATAGCGGCCCTTTGTACCGCATGCGGCTGGCCGTCCCGGAACCGGACGAGCCGCGGCATGTGACCTTCGGCCCTGATGCGCGAGCCCCGCCGCCTGGTGCGCTGAGGATCAGCGATCTGAAGGAGAAACGGTGACGTCCATGACGGCGCGAAGCAGCCTGCCGACCGATTCTGAGTTCGAGTCGGTCGATGCTTACTGGAGGGCGGCCAATTACCTGTCGGCCGGGCAGATCTACCTGCTGGACAACCCGCTGCTGCGCGAGCCGCTGCGGCCGGAGCACATCAAGCCGCGGCTCCTGGGGCACTGGGGCACCTCGCCGGGGCTCAACTTCTGCTACGTCCACCTGAACCGGGTGATCAGGGCACGCGACCTGGACGCCATCTACATCATGGGGCCGGGGCACGGCGGGCCGTCCGCGGTCGCCAACGCGTGGCTGGAAGGGACCTACAGCGAGGTCTACCCTGCGATCTCACAGGACGCGGCCGGTATGAAAAGGCTGTTCCGGCAGTTCTCCTTTCCCGGTGGAATCCCCAGCCATGTGGCACCGGAGACGCCCGGGTCGATTCATGAGGGCGGCGAACTCGGCTACTCGCTGGCACACGCCTACGGCGCCGCGTTCGACAACCCCGACCTGGTGGTGGCGTGCATTGTCGGGGACGGGGAGGCTGAGACCGGGCCGCTGGCGGCCAGCTGGCACTCGACCAAGTTCGTCGACCCGGTGCACGACGGGGCGGTGCTGCCGATCCTGCACCTGAACGGATACAAGATCGCCAATCCGGCCGTGCTCGCGCGCATCTCCGAGGACGAGCTGGTCAAGCTGTTCGAGGGATACGGACACGCCCCGATCATCGTCTCGGGGGACGACCCCGCCACCATGCACCGGGCCATGGCGTCGGCCCTCGACCAGGCCCTGGACGAGATCGCCCGCGTCCAGCGCGCCGCCCGCCGAGAGGGAGCGACCGACCGCCCCCGCTGGCCGATGATCATTCTGCGGACGCCGAAGGGATGGACGGGCCCGAAACAGGTCGACGGGCTTCCAGTCGAGGGAACGTGGCGAGCCCACCAGGTGCCGCTCGCCGGCGTCCGCGACAGCCCGGACCATCTGGCCCAACTGGAGGCGTGGCTGCGGTCCTATCGGCCGGAGGAACTCTTCGACGAGGCTGGGCAGCCGGTGCCGGGGGTGCGGGACCTGGCGCCGACGGGGGATCGCCGGATGAGTGCCAACCCGCACGCCAACGGCGGGCTCCTGCTGCGTCCCCTCGACCTTCCCGACCTGGGAGCCTACGCGGTGCCGGTGGATAAGCACGGCACCGTCACCGCCGAGGCCACCCGCGTCCTCGGCGGCTACCTCCGCGACGTCGTCGCCGCGAACCCGGACAGCTTCCGGATCATGGGGCCGGACGAGACGGCCTCCAACCGGCTCGGCGCCGTCTTCGAGGTCACCGACCGCGTCTTCGAGGGCGTGGCCTTCAGCACCGACGAGCACCTGGCCCGCAGCGGCCGCGTCATGGAGGTGCTCAGCGAGCACCTGTGCCAGGGCTGGCTGGAGGGCTACCTGCTGACCGGCCGGCACGGCTTGTTCAACAGCTACGAGGCCTTCATCCACATCGTCGACGCCATGTTCAACCAGCACGCCAAATGGCTGAAGATCACCCGGCACCTGCCGTGGCGGCGATCCATCGCGTCGCTGAACTACCTGCTCTCCTCGCACGTCTGGCGGCAGGACCACAACGGGTTCACCCACCAGGACCCCGGCTTCCTCGACGTGGTGCTGAACAAGAAGGCCGAGATCACCCGGGTCTACCTGCCGCCGGATGCCAACACCCTGCTGTCGGTCGGCGACCATTGCCTGCGCTCCCGCGACTACGTCAACGTCATCGTCGCAGGCAAGCAGCCCGCGCCGGTCTGGCTGCCGATGGACCAGGCGATCGCCCACTGCACCCGCGGCATCGGCATCTGGGAATGGGCCTCCACCGACGGCGGCGCGGACCCCGACGTGGTCCTGGCCTGCGCCGGCGACACCCCGACCCTGGAAACCCTCGCCGCGGTGGACCTGCTGCGGCGCTCCTTCCCCGAACTGCGGGTCCGGGTCGTCAACGTCGTCGACCTCATGCGTCTGCAACCCGTCGAGGAGCATCCGCACGGACTGCCCGACGTCGAGTTCGATGCCCTGTTCACCACCGACAAGCCCGTCATCTTCGCCT
This sequence comes from Actinomadura napierensis, assembly GCF_039529375.1. Lineage (NCBI taxonomy): Bacteria > Bacillati > Actinomycetota > Actinomycetes > Streptosporangiales > Thermomonosporaceae > Actinomadura > Actinomadura napierensis. Next base: position 66,407 of record NZ_BAAAMR010000012.1, on the reverse strand, counting down.
TCCACGGCTACCCCTACCTGATCCACCGGCTCACCTACCGCCGCCACGGCCACCACAACCTGCACGTCCGCGGCTACAAGGAGGAGGGCACCACCACCACGCCCTTCGACATGGTGATGCTCAACGACCTGGACCGCTTCCACCTCGTCATGGACGTCATCGACCGCGTCCCCTCCCTCAGCGGCCGCGTGGCCAACGTCCGGCAGCGCATGGCCGACGAACGGCTGCGGCTGCGCGCCTACACCCGCGAGCACGGCGAGGACGCCCCCGAAGTCCGCGACTGGACCTGGCCGTACTGAGCCGCAGGACCGAAGGAGCCCGACATGCGAGTCCTCACCGTCAACCCGGGGTCGAGCAGCATCAAGCTCAGCCTCCTGGAGGCCGACGACACGGCGAGCGTCCACATCGAACTGCGGTCGGCGTCCGCTTCGTGCATGGTGGCCGCGACTACACCCATCCGGTCCTGATCGACGACGAGGTCACCAAGCGGCTGCACGCGCTGGCTGATCTGGCGCCGCTGCACCAGCCGCTGTCGCTGTATGCACTGGGCGAGATCCGCAGGGCCCTTTCGGACGTGCCGGTGGTGGCCTGTTTCGACACGGCCTTTCACGCCACCCTGCCGGACGCCGCCGCCACCTACGCGCTACCCGCCGAGCGGCGTGAACGCTTCGGCCTGCGCCGCTACGGATTTCCACTGCCTCTCGCACGCCCACGCCGCCCGCCGCGCGGCCGAACTCCTGGAAACCGACCCCGGCCGCCTGCGCCTCGTGGTCTGCCACCTGGATCGGGGGCGTCGCTTACGGCGGTGGCCGAAGGGCGCTCGGTCGACACGACCATGGGCTTCACGCCCCTGCGCGGCCGCGATGACGGCCGCGCTGGGCGGACTGGACGTGCTGGTGTTCACCGGCGGAGTCGGTGAACACCAGCCCTGAGACGAGACGGCGGCTGTCTGCGGACCTGGCCTTTCTGGGCTTCGCCGTCGACCAGGACCGCAACGCCGCGGCCCACGCCGACGCGGTGATCAGCCCGCCCGGCGCGGCCGTGGCGACCGTCGTCGTCTCCGCCCGCGAAGACCTCGAGCGAAGGACATGCCGACCAGACTTCCCGGCGGCTCACCAGCCCCGTCCCTAACGCAAACCCCCACCCCCGCGCGCGGTCCTGCGCTGGTCCTGCGCTCCGCAACCGTCCGCAGCTCTTCCCGGCACGGCCACTGGATGTCCTCATGCGGTCGGAGGCTCGTGGTCCGCCGCCGGCCTGGTTACGCTCCGCCGGTATGGCCGGTCTGTTCTTGGACGCCGTCGAACGAGCACAGCTGGCCGACCTGTTCGACGAGCTCGGTCCCCGGGCACCGACTCTCCTTGCGCCGTGGACGACCCGCGACCTGGCCGCGCACCTGGTCCTTCGTGAGAACGATCCGCTCGCCGGCCCGGGCCTGGTCCTGCCCGGCAGGTGGAGCCACTTCGCCGAACGGCGCCGCGCAGCGCTCGCAGCCAGCGACTTCACCACGCTCGTAGCAACGTTCCGGTCGGGACCGCCACCGGGCTTCTTCCGGATCGGATGGGTCCGCCGTGTCCCCAACCTGACCGAGTTCTTCGTCCACCACGAGGACGTCCGCAGAGCCAACGCCCGCGCGCCCCGCACCACCCAACCGGCCATGGATCAGGCTCTGTGGCACAGCCTCACCCGCGTGCCCTGGTTCCTGGCCCGGCACCTGCGCGGCGTAGGCATCGAACTTCGATGGGCCGGCACCACCCACACCGTCCGGGCACGACGCGGCCACCCCACAGCCCGCATCACCGGGCCCCCGGGTGAGCTGCTCCTCTACCTGTTCGGCCGCAAAGACACCGCGCACGTCCAGGTCAGCGGGCCCACCGCCGCGGTCCGAGCCTTGCAGCACGCACGCTTGGGCATGTAGCAGCGGCTTGTACGGCGGCCGCGCCTTCCGAATCGTCTGCAAGCGCCCGAACGCCAGGGTCAGGCTTGCACCTCAACGATGGCCCCCAACGCCACACCCTCCCCAGGGACCTTGGTCCTACGGCCAGGACCTTCGGGCCCGCCGGTGAGCGTGGCGCGGCCGTTCTCATGCCTTCGGCCACATGATGGGTTGCGGGACCTTCGTCCTCTGGACGGGGACCTGCCTCCCTACCGAAGACAGAGCGCCGGCCGCGACGGTGGAGATACAGGCGAGCTCGGTCGGTCCGGTTTCCGTCATCGGAAGATCGGACGCTTACTCGTGAACGGGGAGATAGATGGGCGTGACCGTCGTGGAGGCACCGCATCTTGAAGACATCCTGCGCGAACACCATCGGCGTTGCCTCCCCGCGCTGAGCAAACTGAAGCTGCTCGCGAGGAACGGCCAGGGCACCGGAGCGGACGTACGGGCCGCAACCAGCGAGGTGATGCGCGAGCTGGGCGCCGCCGAGACGATCCTGCTCGAGGCCCTGTCGGGCAGCGTGCGGCGGGAAGCCCTCGCACACTTCTTGGGCTGCCGTGTCGTTCGGTTGACGATCGTCGCAGAGCACGCCGCCGCGACGGCGGACGCGGGCGATCCCGTTCTGCGCCGCCTGCTGTATCAATTCCACGCTCTGGCGGAGGCGATGTGGAAGGTTCAGCTGGGGTTAAGGACGCGCAGCGCCCAGGCGGGGCCCGGCAGGACGTAAGGCCCTCACGCAAGGATGTTGGGCACTGCCGGCGCCGGTCTGTCGAGAACAACGCTGGAAACGACAGAGAACCGCAGCAACGGAGGGGGCGCACCCGATGCGAGCGCTGGTGTATAGCGGTCCCGGTCAGAAGGCCCGGGAAGAGGTCCCGAAACCGCAGATCGGCGATGATGGTGACGCGGTGGTGCGGGTCGACGCGGTGACGATCTGCGGGACGGACCTGCACATCCTCAAGGGCGACGTCCCGGCCGTCACCGACGGCAGGATTCTCGGTCACGAGACCGTCGGAACCGTCGAGACGGTCAGTTCCGGCGTTCGGACGGTCGAGCCGGGTGACAAGGTGCTGGTCTCCTGCATCACCTTCTGCGGGACCTGCCGGTTCTGCCGCGAGGGCAGGTACGGGCAGTGCCTCGGGCCGGGGCTGGATCCTCGGGCACAAGATCGACGGAACGTAGGCCGAGTACGTCCGCGTGCCCTTCGCCGACACCTCCGTGCACCGGCTGGCGGAGGGCGTCCTCGCCGAGGACGTGCTGATGCTGGCCGACGTCCTCTCCACCGGGTACGAGGTCGGCGTCCTCAACGGGCACGTGGCGCCCGGCGATGTCGTCGCGGTCGTCGGCGCCGGCCCGATCGGCCTGTCCACGATCATGGGCGCGCGGCTGTTCAGCCCGAGCCGCATCATCGCGATCGACCTGGCCGACAGCCGCCTCGCGGCGGCCAAGGGGTTCGGCGCGGACATCTTGGTGAACAACTCCCGTGAGGATCCGGCCGCGACCGTCCGCGATCTGACCGGTGGGTTGGGAGCGGAGGTGACCGTCGAGGCCGTCGGCGTCCCCGACGCCTTCGAGCTCGCCGTCGCGCTGGCCCGCCCCAGTGGCCGCATCGCCAACATCGGCGTGCACGGCGAGCCCGCGCCCCTGCACCTGGAAGAGCAGTGGATTCGCGACGTCACGATCACCACCGGCCTGGTGGACACCTTCTCCACGCCCACCCTGCTGTGCGCCTGCTCACCGGCCGGCAACTCGACGCCAGACGCTTCATCACCCACCACTTCGACCTCGACGAGTTCCCCAAGGCCTACGAGGTCTTCGCCGACGCCGCCGACACGGGCGCCCTCAAGGTCGTCCTGGCTCGTTGAATGCGGGCCCTAAGGAGGCCCGGCCATCCCCCGGCGGCCGCGGCTCCTGCCCATGGTCGTCAGCGGCGGCCCTGATGAGCGGCCACGTCGTGCCATACCGCGTCGGCGCCGCTGTGCCCGATCCGGGCCACCTGGACACCGGATGCGACGGCCCCACCGACCGCCAGGACCGCCGCCGCCACGGTCACCGCACCGGCCCATCGCGGCGCCGCGGCGGGCTGACGGCGGGCGTACCAGCCGACGCCGGTCAGGACGGCGAGGCCCAGCCACATCGCTCCTGCCAGCGGAAGCAGCATGTCGGCCAGTTCGGCGTGCCGTTCCACCAGCGCGCTGTGCGGGACCTGGTGCTCCAGGTTCTCGCCGCTCGAGGTCGCCAGTGGGATCGAGAGCACCGCGACGGTCGTCACAGCGAGCACCCAAGGGGCCGACACCCGTCGCGCCCGTGGCCACAGCGCCACGACGAGCGTTGCGACGACGGCGAGCGGTACGAGGAAGACCACCAGGTGGACGACAAGCGGGTGGGCGGGAAGGCCCCAAAGGGTCGACGGCATGACCGGCCTTTCACGGAGACGGAGGACCGGACGAGAATGTCCCGCCTTCGTGTCCGTTGCCTACGACTCCGCCCGCTTTCAGAGAACCCTCATAGGTCGCGCCGCACGGCGTCCCCAGGTCGGCGCGAGAGGTTCAGCGGCCCCTCACGAGGTGGGCGGCGATGTGGTCGACGAGGTCCAAGAGCCGGCGGGTGTAGCCCCATTCGTTGCCGTACCAGCTGGTCGGTGACAGACATCATCGCGACGTCCACAGGTTGGCCAGGCAACAGCATGCCCGTCCGGCGGGCGGCACTCTGGGAGGCTTCGCCTCGTCCATGGTCGAGGGGCGCCGTGCGAGCTTGCGCACCTTGTCGGCTCCGGCGAGGGCGAAGTGCGAGAAGTTGGTGTTCATGGGCCTACTCTCCCTGGACGGGGTGTCTACGTTGCAGGGGCCTTCGTACGTGGAAGGGCGGGACCCAGGGCCTGCTCTAGCGGTGATCACGCCGTGCTGGTGTGGCCGACGCTATGGCCGGAGAACCGCTCGAAGGGGATGCGGAAGTACTCGGTGCCGGGGCCCGAAGGACCCAGAGCGGAGCGCACCCGCTCGTCGGGTGACCCGACGGCACGGGCGTGGCCGACAACGGTGATCGTCCAGCCGGTCAGTCCCGCGGGATCGAACCGGTCGGCCTGGAACGCCACGATCGTGCCGCGGACGGCCGCGCCGAGACGCTCACCGGCCGGAGCGCACACGACCAGGCCACCGTCGTCGACGGTGAACCGGACGGGCGTCACCGCGGGCAGGGCCTGGTCGGTGAAGACGACCCGGCCGATGGTCTCGGAGCTGAGGAGCGTCTTGCACTCAGCCCGGCTGAGGTTCCGGGCGCCGGTCTCGTCGTTCATGACTCCATGGTTCGCCATGGACGGCGGAGTCCGCAGAGGCCAAGGTCATGCGGTCGGGTGCCGTCCGTCCCGCTCCCGTTGTCCGCCATTGCCCATCGACGCCGTCGTCCGCGGGCCGCTCGGGAACGGAGTAGGGCGGGACGACGACGACCGGGCACGGAGGGTGCCTCAGGCAGGCAGAGGCCACCGGCCCGAGCGGCGTTTCCGGTGGGGTGTCGCCGCGCCGGCCGCCGAGAACGAGCAGCCGCGCGCCGGCGGCGCGGGTGATGAGAGCCCGTGCGCCCTCCCCGCGGACCAGCTCCTGGCGGACCGGCACACGAGGTTCCGGGCCGAGAGCCCGCAGGACGTCCGCCGCGAGTCCGCGCCGGGCACGTCCGCGGTCCTGGCCCGGGGACGGCCGGGCGGCCGCCACCGCGTAGGAGGCGAGCCAGTCCCGGCAGGCCCGCCAGGCCCGGACGGCGACGATCTCGGCGTCTCGCAGTTCCGCCTCGCCGGCCGCCCAGCGCAGTGCCGCCACCGACGCGGCGGATCCGTCCACGCCGACGACGATCCGGTCTGTTTCGGGAAGGTGTGTCATCGCTCTCTTCTCCGTTCCGCACCGGACGCCGCGAGGGCATCGGACCGCAGAGCCGGTCCGATGCCCTCGCCGTCCTTGTCGGGGTCGATGCCGGGCAGCTCGGCGCGGACGGCGTGGTCGTCGCCGTCGACGTAGTCCTCGACCCGCATGGCCGGGACGCCGCCGCGGAAGATGGCGAACGGCGACTCGAACCAGTCGAGCAGGTCGGGCGGGATGCGGGACTCGCGCCGCTAGTCATCTGTGCATGGTGGGATTCAGCCGCGTTTTTCGGCCCGGCCAGCCTTCCGACCCGGAAGCGTTCGAGGAGCAGGCCAAGGCACGGCTCGCCGGCAGTCGGCGCGGCCCTCCGCGAGCGTGGTCGTCCATGGGCGGGAGTTGTGGCGCGGCGCTCGCCCTGATCACTGGTTGTGACTTTGGTCCCTCGCGGAATCCGCCTTGAGTTGTGCGGCGAGAGCGGCCGCCTGGGTGCGGCGGCTCATACCGAGCTTGGTGAAGATGCTGGAGATGTAGTTCTTGACGGTCTTCTCGGCGAGGAAAAGGCGCTCACCGATCTGCCGGTTGGTGAGCCCTTCACCGATGAGCTCCAGGATGTGGCGTTCCTGCTCGGTGAGACCCTTGAGCGGGTCCTTCTTCTCCTGGCGTGCCCGGATCCGCTCGAGCATCCGAGCGGTGCTGCGCGGGTCCAGGAGCGATTGGCCGGAAGCGACGGTCCGGACGGCTCCGACCAGGTCAGAACCGTGGATCTGCTTGAGGACATAGCCCGAGGCCCCCGCCATGACGGCCTCGAAGAGGGCGTCCTCGTCGTCGAACGACGTCAGCATCAGGCACGCCAGGTCCGTTATCTGGGACCGTATCTCGCGGCAGACGCTGACGCCGTCGCCGTCGGGGAGCCGGACGTCCAGGACGGCTACATCGGGTCGCGCGGCCGGGATGCGCGCCAGGGCGTGCTCGGCGGTGCCGGCCTCGCCGACGATCTCGATGTCGTCCTCTGCGGACAGCAGGGCGGCGACACCGCGACGGACGACCTCGTGGTCGTCCATCAGGAAGACCCGGATCGTCTTCGCGCCCCGCGGAGCGTTCTGGTCGTCCGGGCCGGTCATGGTGATCTTTCCTTTGGATCGGTGTTGATGCCATGGACGCTACCCCGCGGGCGTGCCGCCTCACAGGCACCGAAAGTCCCGCGATCACCGGGACGAACGTCCCGCCGGCCGTTCCCACCGGGCGGGCGGGGTGCCGCCTCGCTAAGGACTTTCGGCCCTTCAGCAGGTCAGAGGTGGGTGATGAGCTGGAAGCAAAGGGCGGAAGGAGTGAGTCATGCGTACCAGCCACAGGACCGCGATCGGGCGTGACGTCGTCCGCGGCGCAGTGGAGGACGCGGTGCGGGCACCGTCGGTGCACAACACCCAGCCCTGGCGTTTCAGCGTCCGCGGGCCGCGGATCAGCCTGCGCGCCGACCCCGATCGCCGCCTGGATGTCGCCGACCCGCAGGGCCGGGAAATGCTGATCAGCTGCGGTGCGGCCCTGTACAACCTACGGCTGTCACTACGGAAGCGGGGATACGAGCCGGACGTGCGGCTGCTGCCGGACGCGGACCGTCCGCACCTGCTGGCCGATGTCGAGGTGCAATCCGGTCATGAGCCGGTTTCCAGCGAGGTTGACAGAGAGTACGCCCAGATCGAACGGCGGCACAGCCACCGCGGCGGGTTCCGGCCGGATCCAGTGCCGACCGGACTGCTGGCGGCCCTCCGGCTGACGGCCGAGCAGGAGGGGGCTCGGGTCGTCCAGGCCGTCGACGTCCACGTCAAGGGCGCGCTGGCGGCGCTGACGGACGCGGCCGAGCACATCCAGCACCGCATGCCCGCCTACACGTCCGAAATAGCCCGCTGGGCGCCGTCGCCCACCACGGCACGCAAGGACGGTGTGCAGCACGTCTCCTATCCGAGGCGGACGCCCAAGACCGAACCGCACTTCCCGCAGCGGGACTTCGCCCGCGGCCAGGGATGGGGAGCCGAGCCCAAGGACGACGGCACCGCCCTCGCGGGCATCGCCGTGCTGCTCGTGACGGCCGAGGACACTCCGGCCGCGTGGTTGCGCGCCGGCCAGGCGCTGGAGCGCATGCTGTTGCGCGCCGCCCAGGACGACCTGTCGGCCGCGTATCACACGCAGGCCTTGGAGATTCCCGAGCTGCGGGCGTTCATACGAAAGCACTTCTGCGGCGACGCCTACCCGCAGATGATCCTGCGGATCGGTATGCCGGCGGGGGAGGAGCTCACGACCGTGCGGCGTCCGGTCGCAGACGTCATGATCGAGGAGCCGTGATCCGGAGGTTCCGACAGGATCGGGGGACCAACCTCGGCGACCGACGAGGAACCGCCGGCGGCAGCGCATTGAAGGCCTGACCGCCGGGTCACGGGCCGACGTTTCCTCGTCTGTGATCCCGCTTCGCGATGGACGATACTGGAGCCGTGACCGATGAGCCCGGGCCGGGCGAGGACAAGGCGCGGCTGATCCTCCCTCAGCTGCAGCTGGACGATCTCCTGGCCGAACTCCAGACGCGGCTGGAGGCGGCGAGATCGACTCGCGACCGGGTCCACGCGCTGCTGGAGGCCGTGGTCTCAATCGGCGGTGAGCTGGACCTGGAGACGGTGCTGAGGCGCATCACCGAAGCCGCCATCACGCTGGTCGACGCCCGCTACGGTGCGCTCGGCGTGATCGACGAGGAGGGAGAGCACCTCGTCCAGTTCGTCACCGTCGGGGTCACCGGGGACGAGATCGGGGCGATCGGCCACTGGCCGCACGGCCTCGGCATTCTAGGGCTGCTGATCAAGGAGCCGCAGGCGCTGCGGCTGCCGGACCTGTCCGAGCACACGGAGTCGTACGGCTTCCCGGCCGGTCATCCGCCGATGCGCACGTTCCTGGGCGTCCCGATCCGGGTCCGGGACGAGGTCTTCGGCAACCTTTACCTGACGGAGAAGGCCGACGGCGGCCTCTTCGACGAGGAGGACGAGGTCGTCGTCACCGCGCTGGCGACGGCTGCGGGCGTCGCGATCGAGAACGCGCGGCTGTACCAGGAGGCCAGACGGCGGGAGCGGTGGCTGGAGGCCTCGGCGGAGATCTCCACCGCGTTGTTGTCGGGGACCGATCCGCACCAGGTCACCGCCGTGGTCGCCGAGCGGGCGCGCGAGATCGCCGATGCGGGCCTGGCCACCGTGGCGTTGATCGACGAGGCGGGCGGTGAGTTCGTCGTGGAGGCTGCCGACGGTACCGAGGCCGACCGCATGCGCGGGCTGAGGGTCCCGAGGAGCCATTCGATCGCGGGGGACGTGTTCGCGAAAGGTACGGCGCTGCGCCTCGCCGACGGCGCGGCGGCCGCCCGCGAAGCCGATACGCCGGTCGACCTGGAGATCGGCCCGCTACTGGTGGTGCCGCTGGGTGCGGGCTCCTCCGCCCGCGGTGTCCTCTCGGTCATCAATGCACCCGGCGGGCCGGCCTTCTCCGAAGGGACGCAGCGGCTGCTGGAGGCGTTCGCCGCACAGGCGGCGGTGGCCCTGGAACTGGCCGACCGGCGCCGCGACGCCGAACGGCTCGCCCTCCTGGAGGACCGCGACCGGATCGCCAAGGACCTGCACGACACCGTCATCCAGCGGCTGTTCGCCATCGCGATGACGCTGATGGCCGCCATCAAGATCACGCAGAAGCGGGAGGTCGCGGTCCGGGTGCAGCGCGCCGTGGACGACCTCGACGACACCATCCGCCAGATCCGGTCGTCGATCTTCGCCCTGCAGGCGACGGGAGACGAGGAGTCCTTGCGCAGCCGCGTCCACTCCCTCGTCGATGACGCCGCCGAGCAACTGGGGTTCTCGCCCTCGGTCCGGCTCGACGGGCTGCTCGATACCGCCGTGGACGACGAGACCGGTGAGCAACTGCTCGCGGTCGTGCGCGAAGCGTTGTCGAATGTGGCACGGCACGCGCAGGCCGGCGAGGCCGTCGTCGCCATCGACGTCGGCGACGACCTGACGCTGCGCGTCGAGGACGACGGTGTGGGCATTCCTGAGGGTGGTCGCCGCAGCGGCCTGCGCAACTTGGGCGAACGCGCCGAGGTGTGCGGCGGCTCCTTCGACACTCGGCGGCGGCCGGGCGGCGGCACGGTCCTGGTCTGGCGCGTCCCGCTCAAGGACGGTTGACCGTTCACGGCCCGATGCGATGCCGGTCGAAGTCGGCCCACCCGGCCCAGACGCGTTCGACGATTTCATACTGCCCTCCCACTCAAGTTGTTCTTGGTGGGGTTAGGTGCCGGCTGGCGCTCTGTACGGCAGGGACGCCCGGCCCGAATTCGGACGCTTTGTGAGCGTAGAAACGGCCGGACAATGGGACCAAGGTCCCACCGATCATGCGCCGAACGGTCCTACAGCACGCGTCCCTCATGGAGTTGAGTTCGAGGTGGTAAGAGAACAGGCGATGCGATGGAAGGTGAGACGCGATGGCGGTCTCCGAGCACAAGATGAGCACCCGGCACGGACACCACGCGCTGGTGCGGGTGGTGACGCCCAAACCGCTGACCGAGTCGCCCGCGGCCCGCTACGTCTGGGCGGTCGCGCGGCTGGCCCTGGGCTGGGTGTTCCTGTGGGCGTTCCTGGACAAGCTGTTCGGGCTGGGCCACGAGACCCCCGCCGCCAAGGCGTGGACCAAGGGCGGCAGCCCCACCGAAGGATTCCTGAAGTTCTCGCCCAAGGGCCCGCTCGCCGGGTTCTACCACGACATCGCCGGTGCGGCCTGGGCCGACTGGCTGTTCATGATCGGGCTCGGCGGCATCGGCGCCGCCCTGATCCTGGGCATCGGGATGCGGATCGCGGCGGCCGGCGGTGCGGCGCTGCTGGTCATGATGTGGTCGGCGACCCTGCCCCCGGAGAACAACGTCGTCATGGACGACCACCTGATCTACGCGGTCCTGATCGTCGGCCTGGCCCTGGTCAGCGCCGGCGACACCCTCGGCCTCGGCCGTGGGTGGGCCAAGGTTCCGCTGGTCAAGCGCCTCCCGATCCTCAAGTGACCCGATAGACGAAGACACCCGGGAGGCGCTCACCGCGGTGAGCGCCTTTTCGGCGTGCAGCAGACGGAGTGGGGGTGGCGTAGCCCTCCAAAATGTCCGTTTCAGGACCTCCAGTGGCGGCAAGGGGACCTTCGCCTCTCCCGGCGCTCGTCCCCGAATGCGAGTCTTACCCCAATGCACCGATCAGGCACCGGCAAGGGGGCAGTGAAATGACTGGTATGAAACGGCGTTCCCGCGGAATCTCGCTGAATCACAACGAGATCGTCGTGGCGGCGACGCGCAAGGGAATTTCGGTGAACCACAACGAGACCGTGGTGGGAGCGACCCGCAAGGGGATCTCGGTGAACCACAACGAGACCGTGGTGGGAACGACCCGCAAGGGGATCTCGATCAATCACAACGAGATCCTGGTCGCACGAAGGTAGGAGCGGCCCGTCCTGGGCGAGGGATCCGAAAGGTCGGTCATGAACGTGTCGGCGAAACGGCTTGTCCGAGGCGCCGCGGGTGGCACTTTCCGGGTCCCTCGGTTCGTTCCCGTCCTGCCGCGGCCGGTCTGGGTGGTGCTCGCCGCGGACGCGGCCTCGGCCGCGGGCAGCGGTCTCACCCTTCCCTTCCTCCTAGTCTACCTGCACACCGTGCGCGGTCTCGACGTGCGCTGGGCGGGGCTCGCGGTGTCCGCGGTCGCCTTCGCCGGCCTTCTGGGCAACCCGGCCGGCGGTCAGCTGGCGGACCGCGCGGGGGCCCGCAACGCCCTGGTGGCCGGTCTGGTGGTCGCAGCCGCGGGATCGGCCGCGCTGGTCGGCGCCGGTTCGGTGCCCGCCGCGTTCGTCGCGTGCGGGCTGCTCGGCCTGGGCGCGGCGATCATCTGGCCCGCACAGGACGCGCTGCTCGGCGGCCTGGCCGCCCCGGAACAGCGATCGACCGTCTTCGCGGTACGCCACGCGACCATGAACTTCGGCCTCGCGCTGGGCGCGGCCATGTCCGGGCTGCTGGCCGACCTGTCCTCGGCGGCGAGCTTCCAGCGCCTGTACCTCCTGGACGCGCTGAGCTTCCTGCTCTTGATCCCGGTGCTGACGCTGTGCCGGGGCCTCGCCCGCAGGCCGCCGGCGAACATCGACGAGGCCGACGACGGCACGCGCGGGTTCCGGCACGCCATCGCCGACAGGCCGTTCCGCTGGATCTGGGTCTGGGTGTCGCTGGCCGTGGCCGCCGGCGCGGCGCAGTTCCACGCCGCGTTCCCGGCGTACGCCACCGGCGAGGGCGGCCTCACCGCGGGCGGGCTCGGGATCGTCTACGCGGCGAACTGCGTCACCGTGCTGGCCGTCCAGCTGCCCGTCCTGAAGATCATGGCCGGACGGCGGCGGACCCACGGCATGGCGCTGGTCTGCCTTTGCTGGGCGGCCGCCTGGGGACTGACCCTCCTGGCCGATGGCCGCCTCGTCGTGTTCGCGTTGGCGATGGTCGTCTTCGCGGTCGGCGAGACGTTCCTGTCGCCGACCGTGGCGCCGCTGGTGAACGACCTGGCCCCGGCGCATTCCCGGGGCAGGTACAACGGCCTGCACGCGTTGGCGTACACCACCGGCTTCATCGTCGGCCCGGCGGCGTGCGGCCTGGCCTTCGCCGGCGGCGCCGCGGCGGCGTTCCTCGTCGGATGCGTCGCGCTGCTCGCCGTGGCGGCCGCGCTGACCCAGCGCGTTGAGCGGCTTCTGCCCGCGGGCCTCGATCTCGGACGGTCCGGCGCGCCCCGACCGGAAGAGGGATCGACATGAAGCAGCCGGACGCCGCCGTGGTGGACGAGGTCACGTCGCTGTTCGCAGCCGGCCAGGCACTCGATGAGTCAGGCGATCAAGGCGCGGCCGAGGTGCCCTACCAGCGGATCCTGGGGCTGGCCGGCGGCGCGACCGGGGCGCAGGCGGACGCCTGGCGGGCGGATGCCCTGCACGCGCTCGGCAAGCTGGCCCGCCTCCAGGGCCACTACGCCGAGGCCGCGTCGCTGCTCCGCCGCGGCATCCGGCACGCCGAGCAGGCGCACGGGCCGGACGCCGTGGAGACCGCCTACCTGCTCAACGAGCTTGCCGTCACCTTCAAATACGCGGGCCGGTTCGAGGAGGCGTCCCGGCTCTATCGGGACGCCCTGGCCATCATCGAGCGGACGAGCGGATCCGACCCGAACGACATCGCCGGCCTCTGCCACAACCTCGGCGGCCTCGAACACGCCCGGGGAAACTACGCCCAGGCGGCCGTCCATGCCCGGCGTTCGGTCGAGCTGCGCAGCCGCGCGCTGGGCGACGACCACGTCGACGTGGCCGCGGACCGGGCCGCGCTCGCGGCGATCCTCGACGCCCTCGGAGAGGACGCCGAGGCCAAAGCGCTGCTGACAGGCGCCCTGGACGTCTTCACCCGCGTCCTCGGACCCGATCACCTCGAGGTGGCGATCACCCAGGGCAACCTGGCGGCCCTGCTCCACCGGCGCGGGGAGACGACCCGGGCCGAGCGGCTGTACCGCAGGTCCCTGGTGCTGCGGGAGAGGATCCACGGGCCCGGGCACCCGGACCTCGCAACCATCCTGCATAACCTCGCGCGGCTGTGCGAAGACCGCGGCGACGCCGTGGCGGCCGAGTCGCTCTACCAGCGTGCCGTCCGCATCCTCGAACCCACGGTGGCGCCTGATCACCCGGTCCTGCGGTCCTGCCGCGACGCGTTGGCGGGGCTGTGCCCCGAACCCCCGCGCACCGAGAACAGGGACGCGGACGCCTGACCCACCTGGCCGGACGTCGCCGCCTCACGCTCTCGGATACGCGGTCGGATAGGTGTCGTCGTGCTCGTAGGAGAGGCTGCTGACGACGTCCACCACGCCCTCGGTCGCGGCGGTCATCCGCACCACGATCGGGATGGAGCTCTTCAGTTCCATGCGTCCGGAGAGACGTACGACGCCGTCCTGCAGCTGGACGCTCACCTCGGAGGGGTCCTGCCAGAGTCGGCACACCAGCACGTCGCGGACGATCTCGTCGCGTATCTCGTCGTCGCTCCGGTGGAAGACGCTCAGTAGGTCGCGTCGGGCGACGATGCCGCACAGGGCCCCGTCGCCATCGATGACCGGAGCTGCCTTGAAGCCGCGGGAGGCCAGGAGCCTGGCGGTCTCGGCGACCGTGGCGTCCGGTTTGACCGTGACGGCGGGAGTGCTCATCAGTCCCCGGGCATCGACCGCGCGCGCCTTGGTGAGGGCGTGGTGCCGCCTGCGGCCCCACAGCGGGCGCTGGCCGAGGTCGTCGGGCTTGAACTCCTCCTTGCGGAGCAGATCGGCCTCGGTGGCGATGCCGGCCAGGCGTCCATCGGCGTCCAGGACGGGCACGGCGCTGATGCGGTGGTCGGCCAGCGTCTCGGCGATCTCGACGAACGGGGTGTCCTCGGTCACCGTCACGACTTCCGTGGTCATGACGTCCTTGACGGTACGGCGCTTCATGGCCGCCTCCAGATGGTTCGGGGGGATGTCACAGAACTTCCTGGGACGCGGTGCTCTGGTCGGCGCAGATGACGACCGGGCAGCGCGCCAGCCCGCGGACGACGGGCACGGTGTCGCCACCGAACGGGTTGCCGCTCTCGGAGTTCGCCCGTGCGCCGACCACCAGCAGCTCGGCGTGCTCGGCGGCCTTGGCGAGGACCTCTCCCGGCCGTCCGCGGCGGACGAGCAGCCGGGTGGTCAGGTGCTGCGTGCGGGGGATGGCGTGCGCGACCAGGTCGCGCAACCGCAGCCATTCCCTGGCGGTCCGGAGCAGTCCGGGGGCGGGCCTGGTGGCGGAGGGCAGCACGCGGACGACGTCTAGGCGTGCGTGCCGCTCCACGGCCTCCCGGGCGGCGCGGCGGAGCGCGGCGACGGAGTTGGGGGATCCGTCCACGCCGACGACGACGGCGCGGTGTTCGGGCATGACCTGCATTGGTGACCTCCTTGAGCCACTTCCAGCCTCGCAAGCGGCGCGCCGGGAGGTCAGTGCCGAGCGTCCCCTGTGGCCGGGACCTTCGGCCCGCCCGAGCGATCGGATTCCTCCGGGGCTCAGAGGAAGTCGGCTTCATCGAGCGCGAATCTGATGAATTCCCCGCGACTCCAGCGCCGGGTTCCATACCACCATCCGGCCCGAACGAGGGAGGGGATGGTGTATCCGGCGTATGAGGTCTCGCCTTGCAGACGGGCGCCGAAGGTGTACCGGCCGAAGCTCTCGCCGTCCGGCGCACCCCAGCGATCGAGCGTCAGCTCGGTGAGCGAGCCCTCGGGCGCGACGGTCAGGGTGACCGAGTGCGCGGTGCCGCCGATGACCACGTTGGCGCGGGCACGCTCACCGTCGATCGGCTCCCACGTCACGGCGGGTGACAGTGCCACCGCGGGGACGAAGACGAATTCGCCGGCCAGCCGGCCGGCGGCGCTGAGGGTGATGTCGGGACCGGTGGCCGACATGACTGGGAGCAAGCCGAGCACGCGCCAGCGCATCTCGCCGTCCCCGCCGCTGTAGCGGTCGAACCCTGTGGTCGGCAGCCCCGCGACGCGGACCGAGGCCGCCCAGATGAAGCCGCGCGGCGGACGCAGGATCTGGGTCGCGCGGAAGGTCCGCCACGCGCCGAGCCGGATCCGTCCGTGCATGCGCAGCCGCACTGCCCATGACAGAGGTGTGCCGGGCTCGATCGCGTGGCTCAGCCAGCGGCGAGCCGGCTCGGGCAGATGCCGGACCAGCTCCGGCCCGAACGGCCGCCCGTGCTCCGGGGTCGTCGCCAGGTCCGCCCAGTCCCGCTCGGCCGCCGCCGTCAGGCCAGGAACCGGCGGCCGGGTAGGACACCGGAGCGGGACGGCGACCGGTGACCTGCCATGAACCTGGAAACCGGCGTCCATTGACCCGCCTCCTCCGTTCGGGAACTCCTTCGAGAGAAGCACCCGAATACGGTCGGTGGGAACGGCCGTTGGTCCCGCGGATCCGAACCAACGTCCTGGGCTCCGCCACGGGTGCGGATCAGGAGGGCTCGTCGGTCGGGTCGATGTGCTCGGTGGTCACCCCGCCCGGGTGGAGGGGGATGCGGCGTCCGGTGATCTTCTCCGGTGTCAGCCGGATGAAGACCGGCCTGGGGGAGTCGAGCCACGGTGCCAGCGGCAGTGATGCGAGCCGTTCGACCTCCGGCGGGTCGGTGACGGCCTCGGCGGTCCCGGTGAGCAGCACGCTCCACGCGGTCCGCAGGGCCGGTTCGAGGTCGTCGGCCTCGAAGGTCAACCGGCGGCCCGCCCGTATCGCGTCGAGCTTGGAGCCGGGCGCGGTGCGGAAACCAGCGCGGCGCCGTCCATGACGAAGTTCACCGGCAGGATCGACGCGGTGCCGTCCTCGGCGCACCAGGCGACCCGGCCGACCGGGACGCTCCGCAGCAGGGACAGGCAGGTCGCCTCGTCGAGGGTCTGCAATTCGGTGCTCATGGTGCCTCGATTCTCGTGCTCGCCCTCCCGGAGAGGAGCACAGGGGCGTCGGTGAGGGGCCCGATGACCGCGACGACACCGGGACGGTGTTCCCGCGAAGCGGCACGCCGCTTTGGCCTTGGGCCCCATGGAGCCGCCGGGCAGATCCCGAGCGCGCAGCCGCTCCGGGCTGATTTCACGGATCGGCCGGGCGCCCACCGTGTCATCGTCGCGCATGACGCCCGCGACGTCGGTGAGCAGCAGCAGCGTGTCAGCTTTCAGACGTGTGGCGAGGAGCGCGGCCGTGAGGTCCTCGTCGACCAGCGCCTCGACGCCATGGTGGTCCGGGTCGACCGGGACGCCTCCGCGCCGGCCGCGATCACCACGCAGCCATCCTCGAGGAGCCGCCTCATGGCCGGAAGCTCCGTGAAGACCCAGGCGACCGGGGAGATGGGGCTGTAATTGGCCAGTAAGCCCGGCAGCAGGAAGGCACCGGAACCCGATGCCCACGACCAGGACTCATGCCCATCCAGAGCCCCAGTCGCCGGCGGACGGATTGGGTGCGCATAGGCGCCTCCTCGATGAGCGGCCCGCCTGCCGCATCATCAGCCGATCACCCGCCATCTCACTGATCGCTGGCCGTCGGTCCCCGGCCCCGGACGAAACTCCCGCCGCGCCGCGACCGTCAGTACCGACCAGGACATGAGGCCCCGCACGAGCGACGGTCATACGGCGGCAGGTTCCGGGTCCGACGCTGTATCCGCTTAAGGCCGTCGCGAGGACTTTCACCGTCCAAGGGCCGAGTCCTTCGTCCTTGCGGCCGTCGATCAGCACAACGTCGCCGAGCCGCAGACCGGTGTTGGCGGGTGGCTGAGCGATCACCACCAGCATTTGGAGATCCGCGGGACTCACCGGAGTTCCGCCGTTGAGAAGCCATAGCAGGTCGTTGGACGTCAGGATGGGCGGTCTTCCGGAGGCCATGACGCCATGTAAGCGTCGGCCGCGGCCGGTGGAACGGGCGAAGTGGCGCAGATCGGTCAGGCGATCATCGGGTGGCGTGTGGGCCGAAGGTCCCTCGATGATGTGACGTTAGGGGGCTGAACCGCCCGACCTTGCCGTCGGAGGCTGGGAGAATGAGGGCACAGACGTTCAGCGGTCGGGTGTACGCGCTGCTCACCGACGGTACGCAGGCGGAGATCAGGCGGCTTGTCGAGACCGATCGCGAGGCGGTGTGCGCGCTGCACCGCGAACTCAGCGACGAGAGCCTGTACCGGCGGTTCTTCGGGCTGAACCGGGCCATGGCGGACAGGATCGCCGAACAGGTCTGCCGCCCGGACGGCTCCGGGCACGCGGCGCTGGGCGCATGGCTTAGCGGCGAACTCGTCGGCATCGCGGAGTACGAACCGTCCGACACGGACGGCGAGGCGGAGATCGCGATGGCCGTCGCCGACCGGATGCACCACCGCGGTGTCGGCACCCTGCTGCTGGAACATCTGGGGTCGCTGGCCCGGGAGAGCGCGGTCGTGGCGTTCCGGGCCGACACCCTGGCGGAGAACGGGCCGATGCTGCGCGTCTTCGCCGACGCCGGACTGCCCGCGAAGCGCCGCGTGTCGTCCGGCGTCGTCGAGATCACGATGCCGCTGGTGTCCGATGAGCACTACCTGGACGTGGTGGCCGAGCGGGAGCGGAGCGCCGACGTCGCCAGCCTCATGCCGCTGTTCCGGCCCCGTGCCGTGGCGGTCGTCGGCGTGAGCCGGCGGGCGGGCACGGTCGGCGCGTCCGTCCTGCGCAACATCACGTTGGGTGGCTATGCGGGACGGCTGTACGCGGTCAATCCGCGCGCCGCCGGCACCCAGCTGCATGGGGCGCCGTGCGTCGCCGCGGTGTCCGACTTGCCGGAGCTGGTCGACCTCGCCGTCCTCACCGTCCCGGCGGACGCGGTGGTCGCGGCGGCGGCCGAGTGCGGGGCCTTCGACATCCCGGCCATCGTCGTGATCACGTCTGGCCTGTCCGCCGACCAGGGCGGCGAGTTGCTGGCGGCCTGTCGGGAGAACGGCATCCGGCTGGTCGGTCCGAATTGCCTCGGAGTGGCCGACACGAGCAGCGAGCTGGATGCCACCTTCGCGGCGCGCCGCTCGTTGCCGGGACGGCCGGGGTGGCGGTGCAGTCGGGCGGCGTCGGTATCGCCCTCATCGATCACCTCTCCCGCCTGGGCATCGGCGTATCGTCCTTCGCGTCCCTGGGCGACAAGTACGACGTCAGCGCCAACGACATGCTCATGTGGTGGGAGTCGGAGCCGACTACGCGGCTGGGGTTGCTGCACGTGGAGTCCTTCGGCAGCCCGCGCAAGTTCGCCCGCACGGCGCGCCGGGTGGCGTCCCGGATGCCGCTGCTGACGGTCCTGGCGGGGCGTTCAGAGCCGGGCACCAGAGCGGCGGCGTCGCACACGGCCGCCGCCGCCACGCCGGAGGCCACCCGCCGGGCCCTGTTCGAGCAGGCCGGCATTATCGCGACCGATGACCTCGGCGAGCTGGTGGACGCCGCAGCGATGCTGGCGAGCCAAGCGGCGCCCACCGGACCGCGCGTGGCCGTGGTGTCCAACGCCGGGGGCGCGGGCGTCCTGGCCGCCGACGCCTGCGCCGACGTCGGCCTCACCGTGCCCGGCCTGGACCCGGCCACGCAGCACCGCCTGACCGCACTGCTTCCCGACAGCGCCGCCGTCACCGATCCCGTCGACACCACGGCCGGCGTCTCCGCCGAGACCTTCGAGCATGCGCTCACCCAGGTCGCGGCCGACCCGTCGGTCGACGCCGTCCTCGCCGTCGTGGCACCGACCGCCCTGGCTGATCTGACCGGTGCGCTGGTCGGCTGCGCCAAGCCCATCGCCGCCGTCGTCCTGGGCCAACCGGAGAGCGTGCTGATCTCGGATCGAGGGATACCCTGCTACGCCTACCCGGAGAACGCCGCTCGCGCGCTGGCGCACGCCTGGTCCTACACGCGGCGGCGCGACAGGGCGCCCGGCCTACCGCCCGCTTTGCCGGACCTGCGCGCCGATGAGGCGTCCTGCCTCATCAGCGGTTTCCTTGCGGAAAAGGCGGACGGCGGCTGGCTGCCGCCCGTCCAGACGTTCCAGCTGCTGGAGTCCTACAGGCTGCCGGTGGCGCCGTGGCGCTGGGCGCGGACGGAGCAGGAGGCGATCGATGCGGCCGCCGACCTGGCCGGCCCGGTGGTGTTGAAGGCCGATGTCGAGGGCGTCCTGCACAAGACCGCGGCCGGGGCCCTGCAACTGGACCTGCGCGGGCCCGGGGATGTCCGCAGCGCCTACCGGTGGCTGGCCGACCGGTTCGGGGAAGGGCTCCGTGGAGTGCTCGTGCAGCGGATGGCCGCGGAGGGCGTCGAGGTGCTGTGCGGCGCGGTGCAGGACGACGTCTTCGGCCCGGTCGTGATCTTCGGATCGGGCGGCGTCGACACCGAGGCCCTGGCCGACCGAGCCGCCCGGCTGGCGCCGCTCACCGACCAGGAGGCCGGCGAACTGGTCGGCGAGCCGCGGGTGTCGGCGGTCCTCGCCGGCCATGCCGCCCGTCCCGCTGGCGATCTGCCGGCGCTGCGCGACGCGCTGCTGCGCCTCTCCCGGCTCGTGGCCGACCACCCGGAAATCGCCGAACTCGACCTCAACCCCACCGTCGTCCGCCCGGACGGGGTCGTGGCCGTCGACGCGCGCATCCGGCTGGCCCCGCGCCAGGTCTGGGACCCCTACCTGCGCCGCCTCCGCTGAGGCGCCGGCCTACCGCTGTGAGGGCCACCCTGCCAAGACGCGGCGGGAGGGACCTTCGTCCCGGCGACGTCCATCGTTTGTGGGCCGAACTCTTTCCGGTGGTTCCGGTGACGATCCTGCGCTGGCACCGTGCCCTGGTCGCCCGTAAGTGGACTTTCACTGATCGGCGCCGTCCAGGTCGCCCCTGGACAGGTGCGGCGATCAGCACGCTGATCCTGCGGATGGCGCGGGAGGACTCGGCGTGGGGGCATCGGCGGCTCCAAGGCGAGTTGGCCCGTCTCGGCTACACGATCGGGGCGTCGACGGTGTGGAGATCCTGTACGCAGCCGGTATCGATCCGGCACCGCGTCGGGCGGAGCCGAGGTGGCGGCAGTTCTTGACTGCTCAAGCACACGCGATCATCGCTTGCGACTTCGTGGTGGTGGAGACGGTCCTGCTCAAGCGGCTCTATGTGCTGGTGTTCATCGAGCACGGCGCCCGCAGAGTGCATCTGGGCGGGGTGGCCGCGTGCCCGACGGGGGCGTGGGCGGTGCAGCAGGCCCGCAACCTGGCCATGGGCCTGGCCGACCGCATCGGCACGTTACGCTTCCTCATCCACGACCGCGTCCCGGTCTTCACCGGCGCCTTCGATGAGGTGTTCAAAGCCGAAGGTGTCCGGATCATCAGGACCCTTCCGCGGACGCCGCGGATGAACGCCATCTGCGAAGGGGGGCGGAACCCTTCGTTGCGAACTGCTGGGCCGGGTGTTGATCCTGGGGGAGCGGCACCTGGTCTTGGTGCTCGGCGAGTACCTGGATCACTACAACGGCCATCGGCCGCACCAAGCTCGAAACCAACGCCCCCCGGACACCGAAGCCCAGCCCATCCAGGACCCGGTCGAACTCAACGACCTGCGATCCATCCGGCGAAGACCCGTCGTCACCGGCGTGATCAACGAATACCACCACGCCGCATAACTGCAGCTCAGGCCACGTAACTCAATAATCGAGCGGGACAGGTTCAGGTGGGGGAGCAGGCGGTCGTTGTCCCAGGGAGCGATGCGGACGATGGCCGTTGAGATGATCGGCATAGACCCTCGACACGGCTTCCAGATGGTTCCGAGAGAAGACCAGCAGCCGGTCGGTGCACTCACGGCGGACGCTGCCGGCCCGCCGCTCGCCTGAGCATTTGCTCGTGGGGTCTGCGGTGGTGTCCGCAGTACGGTGATGCTGGCCGCAGTGACCGGCGTCGAGGGCCTCGGAGAACTTGGCGTCCCGGCGCGGACGAGGAAACGAAAACGCTGAGCGCTCTCGTCCAGTTCCATCAGCAGATTCCGGGCCTGGTGCGTCGACTTCCTGCCGGTGATCCACCGCACGTTGACCCGGACCGGGTTTACCAGCGACCACGTCCAGTACTTCAGCGACGCGCTCAAACCATGGATCGCCCCCTCTCTGGCAGACTGCTGTGACACAAGGGATGAATGAGTCCTTCTGATGTCAAGCAGGGCGAGACGGGACGAACAGTGCAGTGGCGATGCCCCTCTCCGAGCAGGCCGCCGTGACCGCGCGGCAGGGTCGGGTGACCGACGAACACGGCGACCAGCAGCCGGGCCGACCGACACATGCCTTCAGAGAGGCTTCAAGATCGCGGTCTAGCTCTTCGCTGGCCACAGCTCCCATCGGTTCGTCCGTCCGCGTCGCACTTCGGCATCAGGGAACTGTTCATGCAACTCGGTCAGGCGCGCCGTGATCTCCGCGATCGGCAATCCCGACGGGATGACGGCCAGAGGTTCCGGCTTGGGTGGCGGCGGCACCGCTGGCTTGTGGCGCTGCTTGTTCGCCTCGCCGGCGGCTAGGAGCATCTCCCGTGCCCCTTGTATCCGCTTCGCCCACCCCGGCCAAGCCGGACATGGGCCGTCGTAGGGCGGCGTCACCCAACCGTGTTTGAATATCGGCGTGGCGCACTCGCTGCACATCTGCTCGGCGGCAAGTTCGGAAACTGCGAGCAGATTGTCGAGCTTGCGCTGTGCCGGGCTGATCTTGAGGCGCAGGTCTGAGCGCTCTTTCCGGTCCTTCGAGGCTTTGTAGGTGGATTGCAGTTCGGAGAGTTGCTTTCGCAGGTCCCGGACCGCGAACTCCCTGTTGTACTTGTACTGAAGGAGTGCCTCTTCCCGCCGTTCCCTGGGCAACCAGCCGTTCTCGTCGATGACTTCTTCCGGGTCTCCCACTTTGGCCTCAAGGCCCTTCACGTTCTCCTGGATACGCTCGAATTTAGTCTCAAGCTCGGCCATCTCCTTCTGGCGCTTGCCTGGATCCATAGCTGAAAAACGCGAACCGTCCCGGAACGCATCCAGGTCCATTTGCAGGTGGTCGAGGATGGACTGATTCTCGATGAGTGAAAGCCGTGCCTGCGTCCGTTGCGGGTCATAGTGCTGCTTGCGCTCCTCGCGCTGTTTGACGGCAGCGGCGCGCTCACGTTCCAGCTTGCGGTCCTCGCGCTCCCAGCGCGCTTCCAACTGCTTCAACGCCAGATGGCGGTGCCCGGGTTCGGCTCGCGTCCACTGATCCATGAGGGTGATCGCCTCATCGAGTTCGGCCTGGCGCTCATCGAGGATCCACGGGTTCCATCTGCTGTCGCGGTTGATCTCGCCGAAGAGCGTCCGCGCCGCGATGAATTCCTCGGCCGTGGTGGTCGCGCCGGGCTTCGGCTTCCAGAGCATGCCGTCGATCTCGATGACGCCTTCGGGGGGCGTTGCTGACGTCGCTGCCATCGCTTCGACCTCCGTCCGTCTGACGATGCCCTCAGTGTGCACACGCTTAGGCGCACGACTCGCCGAGTTTCCGTGATCCCATCGTGCAGGGGGACCGCCCGTAACGGCGCTCTTCGTACACCAGGTCGGTCCGATGCCAGGTGGCCGGGCGGGTCAGGAGAACCAGAACGACGCAGGCAGATCCGACCATCGGCGTCTGAGCGAGGTGCCCTGGTTTCCGTGATGGGAGGCAAACCAGGAGGAGCTTGTGTCGCCCTGGCCCGAGGCTGTGCTGTCGTGCTCGGTAGGCCAGTCTGTCGCCGTCCGTGATGGTCGACGCATCCACTGCAGACCCACCCTGCCCTTTATGAGAAGAGCGAGGAGTGCCGGTGGCGTGTAC
Source organism: Actinomadura napierensis (assembly GCF_039529375.1). NCBI lineage: Bacteria > Bacillati > Actinomycetota > Actinomycetes > Streptosporangiales > Thermomonosporaceae > Actinomadura > Actinomadura napierensis. The sequence goes on along the minus strand of NZ_BAAAMR010000012.1, from coordinate 43,221 downwards.
CGGCGATGTGGCTGCGAGGATCCAGACACCGGCCGCACCTTGGGCAGCAGGTGCCAGCGGTTGGCGGCCGAGCGCAGCCACGGCAGCTGGTACCTGCGACTGGAACTGGGGACCGGGACGGATGGTCGTCGGCGCCGTGTCCGCCGTGGCGGTTTCCAGACCCGTAAATCCGCTCTAGAGGCGCTGGTGCGGTTGCGTGGCCCGGCTGGGAGTCCGCTTACGGTGGCCGAGTGGCTGCAGCGGTGGCTGGAAAACCACCGGGGCGCGCCGTCCACGGTGACCGGTTACGCAGATCATGTGCGTCGGTATCTGACCCCGTTGCTGGGGCATCTGCTGCTGGCGGAAGTGGCGGTAGCGCATGTGGAGGAGATATTCCAGGTCATCACCCGCGAGCATCAGGCCGCGGGCCGGCGGTTGTCGGCCGCGACGCTGGATCGGATCCGCGCGACGCTGCGGGCGGCGATGAACGCGGCGTTGCGGGCGGGGCTGGTGGAGGAGAACCCGGCGTCGCTGGTGGCGTTGCCTCCGACCCGGCGACCTCGGGCGGTGGTGTGGACCGCCGCCCGTGTCCAGCACTGGCGCGAGACCGGGGAGCGGCCCGCCGTGGCCGTCTGGACCGCTGCTCAGACGGCCCAGTTCCTGGACGCGATCGCCGGGCATCGTCTGTATGCGGCCTACCATCTGATCGCGTTGCGCGGGCTGCGGCGCGGTGAGGCAGCCGGGCTGCGCTGGTGCGATGTCGACCTGGACGAGGGAACCGCGGTGATCTGCCGCCAACTGCAGCCCAGGGACGGGCGGCTGACGGTATGCCCGCCCAAGACCGCGCACAGCACCCGGGTGATCGCGCTGGACCGCACCACCATCGCGGCGTTGTGCGTGCACCGCTCCCGGCAGCAGGCAGAGGCGGATGCCTATGGCGAGGGGTACCGGGACAGCGGGTATGTCTTCACCAACCTCAACGGTGACCCGGTCGCCCCGGGCCGGCTCACCCACGTGCTCCAGAAACTGATCGCCGAGCACGATGTGCCGCCGATCCGGCTGCACGACCTGCGGCACGGCGCGGCCACTCTGGCGCTGGCGGCCGGGGTGGAATTGAAGGTGGTGCAGGAGATGCTCGGGCATTCCAGCATCGTGCTGACCGCGGACACCTACACCTCCGTGCTCCCCGAGGTCGCGCACACCGCCGCGGAGAAGACCGCCGCGTACCTGCTCCGCGCGGCCGGTGTGGTGCCTGGCACCACCCAGCGCCGGGGCCGTGCACCGGCCCGGCGTCGACGGCGGGTGGCGGGCCATACCCGGGCTGGCCTGGTGCGGCGCCGGTCGAGCGCTCAGCGTCCCGAACCGGTGTGGCATCGCATCCGGGCTCGGCCTGCTGTTCGGGTTCGCGTCGATAACACGGCTTCTGCGGTGTAATCGAGAGCATTCGCTCCCTGTCCTTGCTCGTCGACCTGTGAGGGACTAACCGCATACCGGAGGCGCGGCGGCTGCGAGCAACTCGGCGCGGGAACTCGGCCTTGCCTTTCGCCAGGATTGGGCGCCACGGGGTGTTCGGCTTGGCCTGCGTGCATGGCGGCCCCAGGGCGGCCTCAGTCCGGCCCCAGGCATGACCACCAACAGTCTACAGAAGCCGCGTTTGCCCTGGTCAGGGGTGGTGGGTCGCGTGGGACTCGAACCCACAACCTACGGATTAAAAGTCCGGAGCTCTGCCAATTGAGCTAGCGACCCGTCCAGCAAGCGTACCGAGAGGGGGGAGGGGTTCGCGACGGGGTTACCGGGTGGGGGTGAGGTGGACGGGGAGGTGCTTGAGGCCGTTCTGGAAGTTGGAGGCCAGGCGGGCGGGGGGACCGGTGCGGTCGATGCGGTGGGGGAGGAGTTCGCGGAAGATCGCGCGCATCTGGGTGCGGGCCAGGTGGGCGCCGAGGCAGAAGTGGGGGCCGAAGCCGAAGCTGACGTGGTCGTTGGGGGTGCGGGTGACGTCGAAGCGGTCCGGGTCGGAGAAGACGGTCTCGTCGCGGTTGGCGGACGCGTGGTAGACGACGACCTTCTGGCCGGCCTTGATGTCGCGGCCGGAGAGGGTGAGGTCGGTGGTGGCGGTGCGGCGGAAGTCCATGACGGGCGGCCAGTAGCGGAGCATCTCCTCGACGGCGGAGGGGAGCAGGGACGGGTCGGCGCGGAGGCGGGCGAGTTCGGACGGGTGGTCGAGGAGGGTGAGGAGGCCGCCCGGGATGCCGTTGCGCAGCGTTTCGTTGCCGGCGACGGCGAACAGGAAGAACATGTTCTCGAACTCGTGGGAGGTGAGTCCGCCTTCGAGCATGCGGGACATGATGTCGTCCGACGGGTTCTGCTTCTTGACGGCTGCCAGTGCGTGGGCGTAGGCGAACATGTCCGCGAGGGCGGCGTAGGAGCGCGGGTTGATGGGGCGGCCGTCCGGGTGGACGAACGAGGCGGGGCGGTACTGCATGGCCTCCTGGGCCATCGGGCTCATGGCGGCGGTGTCGGCCGTGGAGAGACCGGCGTACTCGTCGTCTTGGTAGCCGATGACGCGGGACGCCCAGTCGTACAGGAGTCGGCGGTCGCTGTCGGGGACGCCCATGATGTGGGCCAGCGTCCACACGGGGAGGTCTGCGGCCAACTCGACGAAGTCGGTTTCCTTATGGAGGGCCGAGGCGATGAGGGCGCGCGCTCGTTGGTCGATGGTCTGCTCTAGAGCGCGTATTGCGCGGGGCGTAAAGGCCGCTGCGACGATGCGGCGCAGGCGGGAGTGGTCGGGCGGGTCCTGGTTCAGCATCATCGCGCGGACGAACGCCAGGTCTTCGGGCGTGTCGGGGTCGCGGATCTGGGTGGCGCCGAGGTTGGACGAGAAGAGGTCGGGGGAGCGCAGGACGTGCTTCACGTCGGCGTGGGAGAAGACCGCCCAGTAGCCGCTGCCTGCGGGCCAGGAGCCTACGGCGGGTTCCGGGACCCAGGCGACGGGTGATTCCGTGCGCAGTTTCCGGAAGGCGTCATAGGGGACTCCGGCGGCATAGGTGGCGGGCTGGAAGATCTCCTCGTGCATGCCCACAGCGTGCATCATGGCGGTGTGACGTTGAAGCCTGAGGACGCTGCCGGGATCCTTCGTGACAACTTCGCGCCCTGGGTACTGGACCTGGGGCTCGTCGTAGAGGAGGTGGGGGACGGCACCGCAATGCTGCGGCTGCCGTGGTCCAAACGGTTGGCGCGTGAGGGCGGCGCCATGTCGGGGCAGGCGTTGATGGCGGCTGCTGACACCGCCGTCGTCATCGCTGTGGCGGGCGCCAAGGGCGGCTTCGTTCCCATGACGACGGTTCAGCTGAACACGTCGTTCATGCGTCCCGTTATGGGGACGGACGTGCTGGTGACGGTGACGCTAGGGAAGCTGGGGCGGACGCTGGCGTTCGCCGACATCGTGATGGCGGCCGGCGACGCGACGGTCGCGCGGGCGAGCGCCGTGTACGCGATCATCGGGTGACATGACCCGAATCGAAATGGTGAAGGTGCCGGACGGAGAGTTCCGCCTGCACGTGTGGACGCCCGAGAGCGGGCGGGGTCCGGGGATCCTGCTCTTCCAGGAGATCTTCGGTGTGGGCGAGTACATGGAGGCGGTCGCCGCGGACCTGACGGCGATGGGCTACGTGGTGGCCGCTCCGGACATGTTCTGGCGGATCCAACCGAACTGGACGACGAAGCACACCGAAGAGGCACTGCCTAAGGGGATGTCCATGGTGTCCCAGTTCGACTGGGACAAGGGCCAGGACGACGCGGAGGCGGCGCTGGGAGCTCTCAAGGGCCTGCCGGAGGTCGACGGACGGGTGGGTGTCGTCGGGTTCTGCTTCGGCGGGACGCTGGCGTATCTGCTCGCTACACGGGCTGAGGCGGATGCCGTGGTGTCGTTCTACGGCAGTGGTGTTCCCGGGGCGCTCGGGGCGCTCGACGCCGTGCGGTCGCCGTTGCAGTTCCACTTCGGCGGGTCCGACGACTACATCCCGCGGGAGGACGTCGCGGCCGTCGAGCGCGCCGTAGAGGGGCGGGACCGGATGGAGATCCACGTCCAGGAGGACGGCGGGCACGCCTTCCACAACCGGAAGGCTCCGATGTTCTACCAGCCGGAGCCGGCGGACCGGGCATGGCGCCTCACGGAGGAGTTCCTCGGCCGCTACCTCCCCGCCTCATAGCGCGGCCTGTAGGCACCACTTAGGGAGCGGCTCGGTTTCGGCGAGCCAGGCTGCGGGTGGACGTCCGATGATGCCGCCGACTATCGCGCAGGTGGTGTCGATGTCGCCGCCCGCAGCAGCCGTGGCCCAGAAGGCCCGCTCGAAGTCGCCGAGATGGTGGGCCGCAGACCAGAGTGTGAACGGCACTGTGTCGTGTGCGGCGACCTGGCGGCCGTTGCCCAGGACGGCTGCGGCGGTCGCCGGGTCGCCGATGGTCAGCAGCCGGCGCGCTTCGGCGATGCCTTGGCGAACCGTGCCCTGTGGCGTGTGCTCCAGGACCTCATCTAGGAAGCCGCCCGGTGACGGGTTGCCGGGTGCGATGGCCGCGGCCACGCCTACGGCGATCGCACCCGCGATGGCCTCGGGATGGGGGTGTGTTATCTCCGAGGCAAGGGCCGCTTGGCGGGCGGCCTCGGACGGGTCGCCTGCGAACCAGGCCCCCAGTGGCGCCACACGCATCGCGGCGCCGTTGCCCCAGGAACCCATACCGTCGAAGGGTTCGCGGGCGAGCGTCCGCCAGTCGCCGCCTTCTCGCACGAGCCGCAACAGACGCCCTGTGGACGGACCATAACCGCGGTCGAAATCGTGGTGTTCGGCAAAGCTCTCTGCAAGGGCGTTCTGGTCGACAGTGCCGTGCTTGCAGAGGACGAGATGGATGGACGCGGCCATCTCCGTATCGTCCGTCCACTGCCATGGGCCTGGCGGAAGGGTCTGGGCCTCGAAGGCGGGGCGGTTCTCGGGGACGAAGAACTGGGATCCGAGTGCGTCCCCTACGGAGAGGGCGAGGAGCGAGGCGTGCGAGCGTTCGGCGGCGGTTGTGGTCATGTGGAGGAGGGTTCCACGGTTAGGCGGGAGAGCTCCTTGCGGGAGGAGATGCCGAGCTTGGGATAGGCCTTGTAGAGGTGGTACTCGACCGTCCGGGGGCTGAGGAACAGTTGCGCCGCGATCTCGCGGCTGCTGATGCCCTTTGCGGCGAGGCGTACGACCTGGAGTTCCTGGGGGGTGAGGCGGTCGAGGAGCACCGGCGCGGTGGGGATCGATGTAGAGCCGGACTCACCGGTGGCGCGCAGTTCGGCGCGTGCGCGGTCCAGCCAGGGCTTCGCGCGTAGCCGCTCGAAGATTTCTATGGCGGATCGAAGAGGCGTACGGGCGTCGGAGCGACGACGGGCCCTGCGTAGCCACTCTCCGTAGAGAAGCTCGGTTCGCGCTCTTTCGAATGGGCGCGTCGCCTTTTCGTGTAGGCGGACGGCTTGTTCGTAGGGTTCTGCGCTGTCGGCCAGCAGGGCTTCGCATCGCAGGGCGGTCGCCAATGCCCAGGGCTGCTGCACGGCGTCGGCCCAGGCGCGGAACCGGGCGAGTGGTGCGCGGGCGCGTTCGGGTCGTCCGGCGCGCATAGCGGCCTCTATCAGGTCCGCTGTAGCGAGCATGGTGTCCGCACTGTACTGGTGGGGGACGGCCTCCAGGTGGCGGAGCGCGTCGTCATATCGTCCGAGCCCGAGTTCGAGGAGGCCCAGCGCCCCGCCGGTCTTCTCCGGCATGTCGCGCAGCCGGGACTCGTCGCCCTCGACCGCCGCCACGCGGGCGAACACGGCGGAGAGCCGCCACTCGTCGTTGGGCAGGCCGGTGTCGCAGGCGAGCGAGATCGCCTCGATCAGCGTGGCCTCCGCGTCCGTGTGCCGGCCCGTCGCGACCTGGGCCTGCGCCTGCGTCCGCAGGACGCCCGGCAGCGCGCCGATCAGGCCGTTCAGCCGGCAGCGCGCGGCCTCGACGGTGGCCAGCTCCAGCGCCGCCTCGTCGTCGCCGAGGATCAGCGCGAGCCGCGCCGTCTCGTCCAGGTCGGCGGTGACGCCCGGTTCCGGGGTGGTCAGGCGCGCCTGCGCGACCAGACCGGTGAGCAGAGGGACTCCGTGTTCGAGGTCGTCACCGGCCAGTAGTGCGAGACCGCCGACGAACGTGTCGTCCGGCAGCGATTGGGCGGCGCGCAGCAGGGCCGGTCTCTCTCCGGAGGTCCACGCATAGGCGGCGCCTGCCCGCAGCATCGCCGCCCTGTCGTCCCGTGTCGCGTAGGCCGCGTGCTCGACCATCATGCGTGCGGCGGCGCGCCGGTTGCCGCGTTCGTACTCGACTACCGCGCGGACATGTCCTAGGTGTGCGAGTTCCGCTGGGTCGTCGGTGAGCGCACCCGCCTTGGTAGCGAAATCCTCCGCCTCGTCCGGCCGACCGGCTTGAAGCGCCATGTTGGCTGCGGCACGGAACCGTGCGCCGCGTGTGTCCATGTCGGGGCTGAGGTACGCCGCCTGCTCGTAGAGCCTTGCTGCCGTCGCGTAGCCGGTGCGCTTCCGCGCGCGCTCTGCGGCGTCCTGCAAATCGACCGCGACGTCCTCGTCCGGCCCCAGCGCCGCAGACGCACGGTGCCGCGCGCGGCAATCAGCGTCCTCAGAGGAAGACGCCAGTGCCTGATGGACGGTGAGCCGGCAAGCCGCCACAGCACCCTGATAGACGGCGGCCCTGACGAGTGGGTGGCGGAAGGCGATGGACCGTCCGCTCACCTCCACTAGGCCGGCCCGTTCGGCTTGCTCCAGGTCCTCTAGGCCGACGCCCAGTTCGTGCGCGGCGCCGAGCAGGCTCGGCATGTATCCGCGTCCCTCGGCGGCGGCTATGAGCAGCATTAGGCGGGTCTTGTCGGGAAGCTCGTCGATCTGACTCTGGAACCGTGCGATGACGCGGTCGGTGACGGGCAATGGCCGGGAACCGTCCGGCAACCGGGCTCCCGCCATGCCGAACTCGCGTAGCGCCAACGGATTCCCGCCCGATTCGTGAAGGACGCGATCCCGGACGGCCGGCGAAAGGCCATGCCCGGCGAGGAACCGTTCGGCGTCGTCGCGGCCCAGCCGTTCGATGGGCAGTTCGGGGAGGCCGGTGCCGGTGAACGCGTCGTCCCGCGCGGCGAACAGCATCACCACGCCCTCGGCCGCCAGCCGCCGGGCGGCGAACAGGAGCGTCTCGGCGGTCGCGCCGTCGAGCCACTGGACGTCGTCGACCAGGCACAGGACGGGCCCGTCCTCCGCGAGGTCGGCCAGCAGCGTCAGGACGGCGAGACCGGTCGTGAACCGGTCCCGGGCGGGTGGAGCGTCGCCTGACGGCCCGGAGCCGCTCAGCGCGGCTCTCAGCGCCTCCGCCTGCGGTCCGGGCAGGCCGTCGAGCCGGTCGCGGACGGGCCACAGCAGCTGGTTGATCCCGGCGAAAGCGATGCCGGACTCGGCGTCGATCCCGGTGACCCGCAGGACGCGCGCCCCGTCGCCGTCCGCGAGCAGGTCGGCGGCGTGGTCGAGGAGCGCCGACTTGCCGATGCCCGCCTCGCCGCGCAGCAGCAGCGCGCCGCTGCGCCCCTGCTCACGCGCCCCGGCGAGCAGCGAGGAGATCCGTGCCTGTTCGTCGTTCCGCCCGTAAAGCACGAACCCAAACTACGGGGCGTACTACAGCAACCTTACTGATTCGCCGCGTACCGCCCTGCTCGTAGCTTCTTCACCAGCGAGAACGCCACTAGGAGGACGTCATGGAGGAACTGTTCGAGCAGCTGTCGGCCGGGAAGCTGGAGCTGGCCAACAGGTTGGTGATGGCACCGATGACGCGGAGCAGAGCCGTCCACGACGGCAAGGTGACCGCGCTGCAGGCCGAGTACTACGCGCAGCGGGCCGGCGCGGGCCTCATCATCACCGAGGGGACGCAGCCGAGCGTGCGGGGCCAGGGTTATGTGTGGACGCCAGGCCTGCACAGCGACGAGCAGGTGGAGGCGTGGCGGGCGGTCACCGACGCCGTCCACGCGGAGGGAAGCGTCATCTTCGCGCAGCTCATGCACACGGGACGTGTCGGACACCCCTCGCTCTACCCGGACGGTGGCCTCCCCATCGGACCGTCCCCGATCCCTACGGGGGAGCAGATGTGGGCACCGGAGGGGATGCTCGACCACTCGGAACCCAGAGAGATGACCCTGGACGACGTCGCCGAGGCGGTGGACGGCTTCGCCGCTGCGGCGCGCAACGCCATCGCGGCCGGTTTCGACGGTGTGGAACTGCACGGCGCCAACGGCTACCTCATCCACCAGTTCCTGACGGACGGCAGTAACAAGCGGACCGACGCGTACGGCGGGACTATCGAGAACCGCATCCGGTTCGGCGTCGAGGTGGCGAAGGCCGTCGCGGCGGCGATCGGACCCGAACGCGTGGGATTCCGTGTGTCGCCAGGTAGCAACGCCAATGGCGTCAGCGAAAGCGACACCGACGAACTGTACGCCGCGCTGATGGAGGCACTGGCGCCGCTGAGACTCGCGTACCTCCACGTCTTGGAGCTGGGCGACCGTGAGAGGACGCGGCGCGTGCGTGCCGCGTGGCCCGGCACGCTCATCCTCAACCCGCACCCGACGCCGGAATCCTTCCCGGCGAAGCCGGAGTACGGTGTGGACGCGCTGCGCGAGGGCGTCGCGGACGCGGTCGCCTTCGCCGAGATGTGGCTCGCCAACCCGGACCTGCCCGCCCGCATCAAGACCGGGGGCCCCTACAACGAGGCCGACCGAGCCACCTTCTACGGCGGCGACCACCGCGGCTACACCGACTACCCCGCCCTTTCGTAGCCAACTCCAGGTGTGGACTAGGGCTGTGTCAATGGGGCTTGGGCTTGGGGCTTGTTGTGATGTGGACGGTGGTCAGGCCGAGGGCCCCGCGCCGGTGTCGTCCGGTGCGGGGCCCTCGCCTGTGCGTCCGGCTTAGTAACCGGGCCGTACGCCGCCGTTGAACTGGCTCTTGTAGTAGTGGGTCAGCTTGACCTTCTTCACATGCGAGCCCGAGTTGGGCGCGTGAATCATGTAGCCGTGCCCGACGTAGATGCCCACGTGCGACCGGCCGCTATAGAAGAAGAGCAGGTCGCCCGCCTTGGCGCCCTTCCAGGAGACCTTGTGCTTCACCGCGCGGTAGATCTGCTGCGTCGTGCGCGGCAGCTTGACGCCGGCCTTGTGCCAGGATGCCTGCGCCAAGCCCGAGCAGTCCCACGAGCCCGGCCCGGTACCGCCGTACCGGTACGGGTCGCCGATCTGCTTGTAGGCGTACTTGACGGCTACGGCCGCGCGCTTGCCCTGCTTGGCGGCGCGTGACGTCGTGGACGTGGCCTTAGCGGGCGCGGTCTTGGTGCTCGCAGCCTTCGTCCCGGCGGCCTTGGTGGCCGATGTCGCGAGCGTGACACGCTGCGGGACGTTGGTGGCGGCGTCCGCAGGGGCCGCGGTCAGGAGCGTCGCTCCGAGCGCCGTGGTCGCGGTGAGCGCGAGGCCACCAGCGGTGAGTCCGGTCTTCAGGGGGTTTCGGGGGGTATGCAGAATGACTCCAGATCTCGCGGTTGGTGCCTACCGGGCAGCCGTCACCCCGCGTGTGACCGGCGGGGTTCTGGATGCCTCGCGCCCGTTCGGGTGTCCGCGGCGCCATGGGCGGGCGCCGCGGCCTACGGCCGCTTCCGGCTCCGTGCCTCTCGTCTGCACGGATTAGGCGGTCGACGCGGGCTCGCCCGATGTCATGGGGGCGTCCGGTGGGACGGCGCCGGCCGCTGTCTGAGTGGCCGGACACGTGCCTCCGCCGCGCGTCGGTGCGTGTTCTGTTGTCCGAGCGGCATGCCGTGCCGCATGAACCGAGCAGGAACGTAGCCAGACTCGAGTGAGTCAGGCAAATCTCAGGTAGATCACAAAGCCTCTCGGGCGGCCGGGGCGGGAGTGGCGGTAGCCGCCCGGCCTGGGCAAATTAAGATCATTTTCCGGGCTTCTGTGAAGTGGGCCACAAGCTGCGGAAATGCGGCCGATCGGGCCTGGTGGAGCCTGTGCGGCCGGGTGGTTATCCACAGAACGCGATTCCAGTTCCGATGCTCCGGCGGCGGCGTTTGACTGGGCTGGTCGCGGGATCCCGCGGGTTCACCGTCCGAAAGGAGCCGGGCAAATGGTCGCGAAGGTGTTACTTCGGTCACGTCTCTCCAATGCGTGGCGGATCAAGGACCCAGCGTTGCCGGATCCGGCCACGTCCCAGGGATTGACTCCGCCCCCGCGCGGCCCTGTAGTCCGAGAGAGATTCATGTCCGGTGCCCGGAGGGAGTTCCGTGTTCCGCAGGTCCGGCAGAACGCGCCTCGCGCGCGTGCTCCCCGCTCTCGCCCTCGCGGTCGCCGTCACGGTGACCGCCCCGCCCGCCGCCCATGCCCGTACCGGCCCCGCCCCGTCCGCCGCGAAGGCCTCGAAGACCGCCAAGTTCCCCCCTGGGTTCCTGTGGGGCGTCGCCACGTCCGGGTTCCAGGGCGAAGGCTCCTTCCCCGACAGCAACTGGACGCGCTACGTCAAGCGCAAGGCGACCGGGATCAGCGATCCGTACGAGAAGTCGGTCGACTTCCTGCACCGCTACCCGGGCGACATCAAGCTCGCGCGGAACCTGGGCGCGAACGTGTTCCGCACCTCCATCGAGTGGGCGCGGATCGAGCCCAGGCCGGGCGTCCGCGATCCCAAGGCCATCGCCTACTACGACGACCTCATCCGCCGGATCCGCGCCGCCGGCATGCGGCCGATGATCACGCTGGACCACTGGGTGTATCCCGGATGGGTGGCCGACCAGGGCGCCTGGGACAACCCGAAGACGCAGGCGGACTGGCTGCGCAACGCCAGGTTCATCGTCGACCGCTACAAGCACCAGGGGGTCATCTGGATCACGTTCAACGAGGCCAGTGCGTACATGTACAAAGAGCTGACGATGCGGCCGATGGATCTCGGGCAGCTCGCCGCCATGCGGACCGCGATCGTCAAGACCCACCGCGCCGCCTACGACATGATCCACAAGATCGATCCGGGTGCCCCGGTCTCGACGAACGTCGCCTACGGGACGGCGCTGAACGGCATCTTCGACGCCGCCCTGTTCAACGAGGTGACCGACAAGATCGACTTCATCGGCATCGACTACTACTACGGTGCGAACGCGGAGAACCTCACCGCCGGGTACGCGCTGACCGGCGAGTTCTGGAAGATCGACCCGGAGCCGGAGGGGCTGTACTACGTCCTCAAGAGCTATCAGCGGCGGCTGCCGAAGCTGCCGGTGTACGTGGTCGAGAACGGCATGTCGACCGACAACGGCAAGCCCCGCCCGGACGGCTACACCCGCAGCGATCACCTCCGCGACCACATCTACTGGATCCAGCGGGCGATGGCCGACGGCGTCAAGATGATCGGCTACAACTACTGGAGCCTCACCGACAATTACGAGTGGGGCAGTTACCGGCCGCGGTTCGGCCTCTACACGGTGGACGCGCTGACCGACCCGTCCCTGGCCCGCCGTCCGACCGACGCCGTCGCGACGTACCGCTCGATCATCGCGAACCGCGGTGTCCCTTCCGGATACGTGCCGGTCCGGCGACCCGGCTGGTGCTCGGTCGAGGATCCGGTCGCGACCTGTTTCGGCACCACCCCGACCCCGCCCGCCGCCTACCGGATTCCGGCGCGGTGATGCTGGAATGAATATCGTTTTCATGTCACCCTGAATCCGTCCGCACCACGGAGGAAGGGAGCACGGCCATGTCCTTGACCGTCGACGACCAGCTGCTGGAGAAGGCGCTGCGGGACGAGGTGGACCACGCCTCGTTCATCGCGTGCGTCCGCGAGTCACTGCCCTACGCGTGGGAGGTCATCAGCGGCGTCGCCACCCGGATGCGGGACGGGGGCGCCGGGTTCGCCGACAACCAGACCCCGCCGCCGGACGAGCACGCACGCGGCCAGCTGCTGCGCGTCCTCGCCAGCGACGCGATGCGCGGCGCGCTCGAACGGCATTTCGGCGTCCGGCTCGCCTTCCAGAACTGCCACCGCGTCGCAGCCTTCGACCTCGACGCCGACGGCGCCGCCGACCGCCACGCATGCTTTGTCTCGCCCCGAGCCCAGCTCCTGAACCAGTCCCCGGAACTCGTCGACTGCTGACCCGCCCAGCCCCAAGGAACCCCGCCCGGACCGTCCACCATCCACCGTCCACCGGTGGAGCGTCGACGCTATCGACGTAACCCGACCCGCGCCGCCGGGGCGCCCTCGGCGCGCATTCGCCAACCAGCGATGTCGTCCACCGCGGCACGAGCTGGGCGCCCGCGTCAGTCCGGCGCGGCCGCTCCCAGTCGCAAGCGCCCGCGCAGCTTGCTTGTGACGCGGGAGCCCACGTCGGCCGGCCGAGCGGCAGGGAGTTCGGGATGGGTGATCGCGGGTTGCGTGTGTCGACCGCTGGGGCCTGGGGCCGGTGTGCGTGGACGTCCGGACTGCCCCGGGCGTCCACGCCACCCAGTCGCCGGTGGGCGGGTGATCGTGGGGTGTGGTGGTTGGGGGTTGGTTTTGTGGGGGCGGGAGGGGTGGGGGGTGGGTATGAGGTGGGGAAATGGGGGTAGCGGCGCGGTGAGGGGTAGGAGTCGCGTGTGGGGGATGTGCAGACCGGGACGCGGCGCGCGGGGGGCGTGCCGAATCTCGGTGTGGTGCGGGGCAGCGGGTCGCCGGGGCCGGGCGGGGCCGGGGACGGGCTGCTGCTGAGCCTGAAGCGGGCCGCCGCGGCGCTGCGGGACGCGGGGGTCGACTACGCGTTGGCGGGCGGGTTCGCGGCCTATGCGCACGGGGCGGCCGTGTCGACGCACGATGTGGACTTCGTGGTGCGGGAGCGTGACGTCGGGGACGCGCTGGAGGCCCTCGCCGGGGCGGGCATGGGGCATCTGGACAGTCCGGAGAACTGGCTGACCAAGGTCTGCGACGGGGAGCACCTCATCGACCTGATCCACACGCCGTCGGGGCGTCCGGTGGACACCGAGCTGCTGGGGCGGGCCACGGAGATGTCGGTGGGCGCGGTGTACATGCCGGTGCTGCCGGCGACGGACCTGGTGGTCATGCGGCTTCTGGCGTTCAGCGAGACGGCGTGCGACTTCAGCGGGTTTCTGCATGTGAGCCGGGCGCTGCGGGAGCAGGTGGACTGGCCGTACGTGGCCGCGGAGACGGTGGACTCGCCGTACGCGTACGCGTTCCTGGCCCTGCTGTCGCGGCTCGGCGTCATCGAGGGGGGCGTGCCGTGACCGAGTACCTGCCGGCGCACATCCAGGAGGCGCTCACGTCGCGGGCGCACGAGCTGGGCATCCGGGTGGACGTGCGGGGCAACGTCGTGCACCTGCGCGGCGAGGTGGCCAGCGAGGAACGGCGGCGGGCGGTCGAGGAGGCCGCGCGGGCCGCCGCGGAGGGCCACGAGATCTGCAACGAGCTGCACGTCGTCGCGGTGACGGAGCCGGACGGGGAGGAGAGGCTTTCATGATCCGTGTGGCGGCGGCCGGGGACCTGCACGTGGGGGCCGACATGGCCGGGGCGTACCGGGGACGGCTCGGGCGGCTGGCCGGGCAGGCGGACGTGTTCCTCGTCGCGGGCGACCTGACCCGGCACGGGACGGTCGAGGAGGGCCGGGTCGCGGCGGGCGAGCTGCGGGATCTCGGGGTGCCGGTGATCGCGGTGCTCGGCAACCACGACTACCACTCCGACCAGGAGGACGAGATCACCGGCGTCCTCAAGGAGGCGGGGGTGACCGTGCTGGAGGGGGACGGGACGGTCGTGGACTGCGACGGGAAGCGGCTCGGCGTCGCGGGCGGCAAGGGGTTCGGCGGCGGGTTCGAGGGCAGGTGCGCGAGCGATTTCGGCGAACCGGAGATGAAGGCGTTCATCCGGCACACCAAGGCGTTCGCGGACCGGCTCGGGACCGCGCTGCTGGAGCTGGACGCGGACCTGCGGGTGAGCCTGACGCACTACTCGCCCGCCGAGGACACGCTCGAGGGCGAGCCGCCGGAGATCTACCCGTTCCTCGGGAGCTACCTGATGGGCGAGGCGATCGACGCGGCGGCGCCGGCGCTGGCGATCCACGGGCACGCGCACAAGGGGACGGAGAAGGGGATGACGCAGGGCGGCGTCCGGGTGCGGAACGTCGCGCTCCCGGTGATCCAGCACGCCTACGCGCTGTACTGCCTGGACGTGGCGGAGGCGGCGGCGCCCGTCGCGGAGGAGCGGGTCTCCGCGTGGTGACCTTCCCGTGATGGCCGGTGGCCGTGAGATCGCCGGGGAGGGGCGGGGAGGGGCCGGGAGGGGCGGGGCTTCGCGGCCACCGGACGCGGGATGCCGGATGCGGGACGGGGGTCAGGCGCCGGACTCGGGGTGCGGGAGGGGAGTCAGGCGCCGGATGCGGGATGGGGGTCAGGTGCCGGATGCGGGATGGGGGTCAGGTGCCGGATGCGGGTGGGGGTCAGGTGCGGAGCAGGTCCAGGACGGCCTGCTCGGCCGGGCCCTGGGTGGCGAGTTCGCCGGGGGAGGCGTCGACGCCGAGCTTGCCGAGCGCGGGGGAGATCGTCCGGCCTTCCTCGTAGAGCGTGATGATCCGCGGGTCGATGTAGGAGGCGCGCGCCACGGCCGGGGTATTGCCGAGGTACTCGGCGACCTCCTTGACGACGCGGACGACGGCCTTGTGGCGGGCGGTCTCGCCGGTGCCGGCGCCGGTCGAGACGGCGAGCCCGACGGCGGCGAGGACGGTGGCGTGCCAGGTGCGGAAGTCCTTGGCGGTGAAGTCGCCGCCGGTCACCTCGCGGATGAAGTCGTTGATGTCGGCGGCGGTGACGTCGTGCCAGCCGGCGCGGATCCGGTAGGCGAGGAGCTCGGGGGAGTCGTCCTTGCGGCGCATCAGGCCGACGACGACCTTGCAGACGGTCTCCTCCGCGACGGACTGGTACCGGTCCTTCGAGCCCTTCGCCGGGTAGTCGAACGTCACGTGCCCGCGCCGGCACGTCACATGCTCGCGCAGCACGGTGGCCAGCCCGAACGTGCCGTTCTCCGCCGCGTACTCCTCGCTGCCGATCCGGAAGAAGCCGAGGTCGATGAGGCGGACGGCGGCGGACAGCACCCGCTCGCGGCCGTAGCCGCGCGCCGCGAGGTGCCCGGCGAGCGCGTCGCGCACCTTGGGGAGCCGTTCGGCCAGGTCGAGGACGTGGTCGTGCTTCTCGCGGTCGCGTTGCTCGCGCCACGCGCCGTGGTAGAGGTACTGGCGGCGGCCGGCGACGTCGGTGCCCATCGCCTGGATGTGGCCGTCGGCGTCCGGGCATATCCACACGTCCTGCCAGGCGGGCGGGATGACGAGCGCGCGGATCCGCTCCTTCTCCGCCGCGTCGTCCAGCGGGCGGCCGTCCTGGCGGAGGTAGAGGAAGCCCCTGCCGCATTTGCGCCGTCCGAAGCCCGGTTCGGACGGGTCGCTGCGCTGTAACTCCATGGGCGCCTCAGCCCGGATGGATCTCGCCGCCGGCCGGGACGAGCGTCTGGCCCGTGTAGTAGGACGACTGCCTGTTCGCGGCGAAGAAGACATAGGAGGGGGCTATCTCGTCGGGGTCGGCGGGGCGGCCCATCGGGGACTGGCCGCCGAAGCCCTCGACCCGCTCGGCGTCGAACGTGGCGGGGATCAGCGGGGTCCAGACGGGGCCGGGGGCGACGCAGTTGACGCGGATCTCGCGGTCCATCAGGTTCTGCGCGAGGGAGGTGGCGAAGGTCATCGCGGCGGCCTTGCTGGCCGCGTAGTCGATCAGCGTCTTGTTGCCGCGCAGCCCGTTGATGGACCCGGTGAACACGATGGACGACCCGGGCCCCAGGTGGTTCAGGGCCTCCTGGACGGTCCAGAACAGCGCGTACACGTTGACGGCGAACGTCCGCTGGAGTTGCGCGTCGTCGATCTCGCGGACGTCCTTGACCGGGGTCTGCGTGCCGTGGTGCAGGACGAGGACGTCGAGTCCGCCGAGGTCGCGGACGGCGTGCTCGACGGTCTCGCGGCAGTGCCGCTCCTCGGCGAGGTCGCCGCCGAAGGTGAAGCAGCGGCGCCCTTCGGCCTCGACGAGGGACGCGGTGTGCCGGGCGTCGTCGTCCTCTTCGAGGTAGGTGAGGGCGACGTCGGCGCCCTCCTTGGCGAACGCGACGGACACCGCGCGGCCGATGCCCGAGTCGCCGCCGGTGATCAGCGCGCGCCTGCCGTCGAGCAGGCCGCTGCCGGTGTAGTCGCGCATCTCGTCGCGCGGTTCGGGCGTCATGTCCCCGGTGCGGCCTGGGTAGGACTGGCTCTGTGCCGGAGGTTCGGTCATGCCGGACGGGTGCCCGGGGCGCCTCCGGGCAAACGTTCGCCGTATTGTGACTCCCGAGTAACATCGCGCCCGGGCAATCCGCCGGGGTGTGAGCAGAACGTCGGGGTGACGTGTGGGTAACATCATCCCGAACCACATTCGGTCCCTCACGTAAGGTGCTGCTTATGGACCTGAACGGAGTTTCCGCCGTCGTATCCGGTGGCGCGAGCGGCCTCGGTGAGGCCACCGTCCGCGCGCTGGCCGCCGAAGGCGCCAAGGTCGTCGTCGCCGACATGAACGAGGACAAGGGCAAGAAGGTCGCCGACGAGGTCGGCGGCGTCTTCGTCAAGACGGACGTGTCGAACGAGGAGCAGGTGCAGGCCGCCGTCCAGGCCGCCGTCGACACCGGCGCCCCGCTGCGCGTCATCGTCAACAGCGCCGGCATCGGCTGGGCCTCGCGCACCGTCGGCCGCGACGGCACGCCGCACGACCTGGCGTCCTACGAGACGGTCATCCGGGTCAACCTGATCGGCACCTTCAACCTGATGCGCATCGGCGCGGCCGCGATCTCCAAGACCGAGCCCGCCGACGCCGACGGCGCCCGCGGCGTGGTGATCAACACCGCGTCCATCGCCGGCATCGAGGGCCAGACCGGTCAGATCGCCTACTCGGCCTCCAAGGGCGGCATCATCGGCATGACGCTGCCTGCCGCCCGCGACCTCGCCGCGATCGGCGTCCGGGTCAACACCATCTGCCCCGGCATCATCGACACCCCGATCTACGGCGAGGGCGAGGCCGCGGACGCGTTCAAGGCCAAGCTCGCCGCGCCGGTGCCGTTCCCGAAGCGGATGGGCAAGGCGTCGGAGTTCGCGCACCTGGTCAAGTCCCTCGTCGAGAACGACTACATGAACGGCGAGACCATCCGTTTCGACGGTGGCATCCGCTTCCAGCCGAAGTGAGGCACTGAATGACCGACGCTGTATCGCCCGAGGGGGGGCGACCCCCCACGCCCCCCGGCAACGACGCCGTGCTCACCGAAGAAGACGGCGCCGTCCTCATCATCACCATCAACCGCCCGGAGGCCCGCAACGCGGTCAACGGCGAGGTGGCGAAGGGGATCGCCGCGGCCATGGACGAGCTGGACTCCCGCAAGGACCTGTCCATCGGCGTCCTGACCGGCGCCGGCGGCACGTTCTGCTCCGGCATGGACCTCAAGGGCTTCCTCACGGGCGACAACCCGACCGTGGAGGGCCGCGGGTTCGCCGGCATCACCGAGCGCCCGTCGGCCAAGCCGCTGATCGCCGCGGTCGAGGGCTACGCGCTGGCCGGCGGCTGCGAGGTCGCGCTGTCCTGCGACATGATCGTGGCGTCCCGGGAGGCCCAGTTCGGGCTGCCCGAGCCCAAGCGCGGCCTGGTCGCCGCGGGCGGCGGGCTGCTGCGGCTGCCGCAGCGCATCCCGTTCCACATCGCCATGGAGATCGCCCTGACCGGCGACAAGTACCCGGCGGAGCGGATGGCCGAGCTCGGGTTCGTCAACCGGCTGGCCGAGCCGGGCGGCGCGCTCGCCGCGGCCAAGGAGCTGGCGCTGAAGGTCGCGGAGAACGCCCCGCTGGCGCTCGCCGCGACCAAGAAGGTCATCGTCGAGTCCGCCGACTGGACGTCCGCCGAGGCGTGGAAGAAGCAGCAGGACATCACGCTGCCCGTCTTCACCTCCAAGGACGCGCAGGAGGGCCCGGCGGCCTTCGCCGAGAAGCGCAAGCCGAACTGGAAGGGCGAGTGACGGCCCTGCCGTAGCGCGCTGTCCTCGTTGGACGCCCGGAGCCGGTCCCGGCTCCGGGCGTCCGCCGTTTCCGGTGTGTCCGAGACGTCCTGTTCTGGCCGCGTGGCAAGATCCTCTTACCCGGAGGTAAGTCTTCCCGTACTCTTTTGCCGCACTGGGACTGATCTTGGGAGTGCAGATGAGACGGAACGCGGTGCCGGCCTCGGCCATGGCGATCGCCTGTGCCGCCGGAACGCTCGCGCTGGCCGCCGCGCCCGCCCAGGCCGCGGCCGGGTGGAAGAACGTCGGCGGGGCCGGGCTCACCTACGACGGCAGCCTCGACCGCGTCGACTTCGGCGCCACGAACGCCGGCTGGGCCGTCGGGGCCGCCGGATCGTTCTTCAGCCCGCAGACGAAGATCGCGAAGTGGAACGGCTCGTCCTGGGTCGCCCAGGCCAGCCCGGTCGGCTTCACCCCGACCGACGTCGCCGTGGCGAGCGCGTCCAAGGCGTGGATCGTCGGCTACAACCTCGGCGGCACCCTCGGCCTGTACTGGAACGGCACCAAGTGGAGCAAGGTGTCCTATCCGCTGGTCGGCCTGCCCAGCCAGGTGGCGGCGGCGCCGGACGGCACCGCCTACTCCGTCGCCGGCATCGACCCGACCGCGGGCGGCCTCAGCGCCGTCCTGCGGTGGACGGGCACCGCGTGGGTGGACGCAAAGGTCCCGCTGCCCGCCTCGTCCGCGATCACCGCCGTGGACGTCAAGTCGAAGAACGACGTCTGGCTAGCCGGGACCACGTCCGCCACCGGAACGTCCGTCACCGGCCTGGTGATGCACTACGACGGCAAGGCGTGGAAGAAGATCGCCGTGCCGGGCGCCATGGGCACGCCCGCCTACCAGGGCACCCTGTACAAGATCGTCGAGAACTCGCCGACGAACGTGTACGTGCTGCGCGTCCGGCAGAACGCGCAGATCACCAACGCGATCCTGCAGTACAACGGCTCGACCTGGAAGACGGTCAACACGCCGCTGAACACGGCCGGGATCGGGCTGTCCTCCGACGGCAAGGGCGGCGTGGTCATGCTGCCGATCACCACGGGCACCAAGACCCAGTACATGCACTACAACGGCACGTCCTGGACGACGCTGAACGGGCCGGCGCGCAGCGGCACCGTCCAGGCGTCCGACGCCGACGCCCGTCCCGGCACCGCCGGGATCGTCAGCGCGGGCACCGCGTCGCAGACCGGGAAGAAGGTGCCGTTCGTCGAGTACTACGGCTGATCCCCGCGCTTCGGCGCGGGCCCGCCGGCTCCCGGCGGACCGAGACCCGGACGCCCGTCCTGTCCACCCCCGGGACGGGCGTTCGCACGTTCTCGCCTGAGCGACCGCCCGGTCAGGTGCGGCGCGGGGTGACGAGGCCGGACTCGTAGGCGAGCACCACCAGCTGGGCGCGGTCCCGGGCGCCGAGCTTGGTCAGCGCCCGGCTGACGTGCGTCTTCGCCGTCGTCGGGCTGATCACCATCTGCGCGGCGATCTCGTCGTTGGACAGCCCGCGGGCCACCAGCGCGGTCACCTCGCGCTCGCGGTTGGTCAGCACGCCGAGCGCCTCGGGCGCGGGCGCGGGACGGCGGGTGACGTACTCGCCGATCAGCCGGCGGGTGATCGCGGGCGACAGCAGCGCGTCGCCGCGGGCCGCGACCCGGACGCCCTGCAGCAGGTCGGCGGGCTCGGTGTCCTTGACCATGAAGCCGCAGGCGCCGGCGCGCAGCGCGTTGAAGACGTACTCGTCGAGGCCGTAGTTGGTGAGGATGACGACGTGGACGCCGCTCAGCCGCTCGTCGGCGGCGATGAGCCGGGTCGCCTCGATGCCGTCCATCACCGGCATCTGGATGTCGACGAGGGCGACGTCGGGCCGGTGCTCGACGGCGAGCGCGACGGCCTGCTCGCCGTTCGCGGCCTCGGCCACCACCTCGAGGTCGTCCTCGATCTCCAGCAGGGCGCGGAAGCCGCCGCGGATCAGCGCCTGGTCGTCCACGATCAGCACGCGGATCACGCCGGCTCCCCGAGGGGGAGTTCGGCGCGCACGGTGAAGCCGCCCTCGGGGCGGGGCTCGGCCCGCAGCCGGCCGCCGAGCGCCGTGACGCGCTCGCGCATGCCGAGCAGGCCCTTGCCGGGCACCGGAGGCGCGTCGGGGTCGGCCTTTCCGTCGTCCTCGACCTGCACGACCAGCGTGTCGTCGCCGTAGTCGAGGCACACCGCCGCCGCCGCTCCGCCGGCGTGCCTGGAGACGTTGGTGAGCGCTTCCTGGACGATCCGGTACGCGGCCCGGTCGACCTCGACCGGCAGCTCGCGCCGCTCCCCGGAGATCGTCACCGTGGCTTGCAGGCCGGTCGAGCGGGCCCGCCCGACCAGGTCGTCGAGCCGGTCGAGGCCGCTGGCCTGCGCGTCGCCGTCGGCGGGGTCGGAGTCGCGCAGCACCTCCAGCGTGGCGCGCAACTCGCGCATGGCGTCGCCGCTGGCCTCCTGGATCGCGACCAGCGCGGGCGGCACATCCTCGCCGCGCCGGCGCGCCAGGTGGACGGCCACCCCGGCCTGGACCTTGATGACCGAGATGCTGTGCGTGAGCGAGTCGTGCAGTTCGCGGGCGATGCGCAGCCGCTCCTCGCCCGCGCGGCGCAGGGCCGCCTCGTCGCGGGTGCGCTCGGCCTCGGCGGCCCGCTGCTCGGCCTCCTCCAGGTACGCCTGCCGGTGCCGGGTCACGGTCGCCGCCACGCCGGCCGCCACGAACCAGCCGACCAGCAGCGAGATGCTCTGGAAGTTCTGTCCCGCGTCGTCGGCGCCGGGCAGGTTCACCGCCAGGGCCGCCCCGAGGAAGACCGCCGTCACCAGCGCCGCGGGTATCTGACGGCCGGCCCGGACGGCGCCGAACACCGCCACCATCACCGGATAGGCGACCGCCGGGCCCGGCTGGGTGCGCGCCGCGACCACGAGCATGAAGGCCGCGCAGACGAGCAGCGTCGCCAGGGGCGCCCGCCGCCAGCCGACGAGCGCGGCCGAGCCGGCGAGGACGGCCGCGAGGTCCAGCGCGTCCGCGCTCGGGGAGTAGAGCATGACGACCGACAGCAGGACGGCCATCGCCACGGCGAGCAGGCCGTCCTGGGCGAGCGGCCGCCGCGGGTCGAGGAACATCATTTGTGCAGATTACGGGCTTTCCCGGCGCGAGTCTTCGGCGCCGCGGCGTATCAATTCACTACTCCCGGGGAAGTAGTCGCGCCGATTCTGCGCCCCCGGTGCCACCCGCAGGAGTCTTCCCCGGCACGATGACCGCCGGCCGCCCCGGAGAACACGATGTGCGGCATGCACACGATCCAAGAGAAACCGGTCATCGGGCCGGCGGCGCGGCCGGGGCTCACGCTCACGGTGGTGGCCGTCGTGCAGTTCATGGTGTCGCTGGACCTGTCGGTCGTGAACGTCGGGCTCCCGCGGATCGCGCAGGGACTCGGGTTCGGCGCGGTGGGCGTGACGTGGGTGATCCACGCCTACGCCCTCACCTTCGGCGGGCTGCTGCTGCTGGGCGGCAAGGCCGCCGACCGGTACGGCCGCAAGGGGGTCCTGCTGGCGGGCCTCGGCCTGTTCGGCCTGGCCTCCCTCGCCGGCGGCCTCGCCCAGGAGCCGGGGCACCTCGTCGCCGCGCGGGCCGCGCAGGGCGTCGGCGCCGCCGCCCTTGCCCCGGCCGCGCTGGCGCTGCTGTCCGCGACGTTCCCGGCGGGCAAGGCGCGCGTCCGGGCGTTCGGCATCTGGAGCGCGGTGAACGCGATCGGCGCCGCCCTCGGCGTCCTGATCGGCGGCCTGCTCACCCAGTACGCCGGGTGGCGCTGGGTGATGTTCGTGAACGTGCCGATGGCCGCGGGCGCGCTGGTCCTGGCCTGGCGCGGCGTCGCCGCCGACCGGCCGGTGGCCCGCGCCGGCCGGCCGGACGTGCTCGGCGCCGTCCTGGCCACGGCGGGCATGACCCTGCTGGTGTTCGGCGTCGTCCGCACCGACCGGTACGCGTGGACCTCGCCGGTCACCCTGACGACCCTGGCGGCGGCCGCCGTGCTGCTGACCGCGTTCGTCCTCGTCGAGCGGACCACCTCCCGCGAGCCGCTGCTGCGGCTCGGCCTGTTCGCCAACCGCTCGGTCGCGGGCGCGAACGCCTACAACCTGCTGGTCGGGGCGGCCCTGGCCTCGTCCTTCTACTTCATGTCCCTCTACCTGCAGCGCGTCCTCGGGCACGGGCCCGCGCAGACGGGCGTCGAATTCGCGCCGTTCGCGTTCGGCGTGATCGTCGGAGCGGTGCTCGCCGTCAAGCTCGGCTACCGGCTCTCGCCGCGCACGCTCCTGGTTTCCGGCGGGCTCCTGACGGCGGCCGGGTTCGCCCTTTTCGGGATGATCCGTCCGGACGGCGTCTACGCCGTCGACGTCCTCGGGCCTTCGATCGTCGCCAGCATCGGCTTCGGGCTGTGCCTCGGACCCGTCGTCTCCGTCGCCACCGCCGGAGTCGCGGCCCACGAGACCGGCGCCGCCTCGGGGCTGCTCGCCAGCTCGCGCCAGATCGGCGGCTCGCTCGGGCTGGCCGCGCTCGGCACCGCGGCCCACGACCGCACCGGCCATACCGTCACCTTCCGGACCCTCAACGACGGGTACGCGCTCGGCCTGACCCTCGGCGCCGTGCTCCTGCTCGCCGCCGCCCTCATCGCCTTCACCGTCCTGCGCGGCAGCGGCCCGCCGCAGGCGGCCGAGCAGGCCGGCGACCTCCGATCGGTCCCCGCCCAGAGCTGACCGCACACCGGCACACCACCGCGCACCGGCACACCGCGCGCAGGCGGACCACCGCAGGAAAGGACGTCCCGCAATGACCCTCACCCCGATCGATCTCTTCAGCTCCCCGCTCCGGCTCCGCCCCGGCGGCCGGATCGGCACGGAGAAGCGGACGGACGGCTCCGAACGGGACGGCTGGCAGGTGCGGACCTTCCACGCCAAGACCGGCGCCGACGTCCACGCCGACCACTGGGAGGTCCACCCCGACGCCGAGGAGGTCGTGTCCTGCCTCATCGGGAAGATCCGCCTCTACCTGCGCCCGGAGGGGCCCGGACAGCAGGAGGAGGAGATCAGGCTGATGGCCGGGACCGCCGCGATCGTCCCGCGCGGGCGGTGGCACCGCATCGAGCTGGACACCCCGAGCAACATCATGGTCGTGACCCTGCCGTGCGGCAGCCGGCTGGAGAAGCGGTGACCGCCGGCCTCGCCGAGCGGAGCGAGCGGTCCGCGCCGCCGCCGGAGGCCGGCGCGGCGGCGGGACGGCCCCTGGCCGGACTGCTGCGCCCTTACGGATGGGCGTTCGCCGCGGTCGTCGTCCTCCAGGTCATCGGCGCCATCGTGGGGCTGGCGCCGCTCCTGGCGGTCGTCGAGCTGGGGCGCGCCGTGCTGAGGACGGGCCCGATCGACCACGGCCATGTCCGGAACGTCGTGATCGCGGGCGCGGCCGGGCTGTTCGCCCGGCTGGTGTTCACGGCCGCGTCGTCCTGGCTCGGACACCTCCTCGACGGGCGGGTGCAGCTGGCGTTCAGGCGGCGGCTGGCCGCGCGGCTGGGGCGGGTGCCGATCGGCTGGTTCTCCCGGCGCCGCACCGGCGAGCTGGCGAAGGTCGTGGGCGACGACGTCAGTGCCGTGCACCCGTTCATCGCCCACACCCCCGGCATGCTGGTCTCGGCCTTCGTCGTGCCGCTGGTGTCGCTGGTCTACCTGTTCACCGTCGACTGGCGGCTCACGCTGATCACGCTGATCCCGGTGGTGCTCGCCGTCGCGGTGGTCCCGCTGATGATGCGGCCGGCCCGGCAGCGCGAGCAGAAGGAGTTCGACGCGGCCATGGGGCGGATCGCCGATTCCGCGGTCGAGTTCGTCCAGGGCATCTCGGTGGTCAAGGCGTTCGGTGGCGGACGGCGCGCGCACGGCGAGTTCCGCGCGGCCGTGGACGGTTTCGTCGACACGTTCTTCCGGTGGGTGCGCGGCCTCGCCCCGGTCGCCGCGGGGATGCAGCTGGCGCTGTCGCCGCCGTTCGTGCTGCTGGTCGTGCTGATCGGCGGCGCGGCCCTGATCACGTCCGGTGGAATGGCCCCGGCGGACCTGCTGCCCTTCCTGCTGCTCGGGCTGGGACTGACCGCCCCGGTGGCGGCCCTCGGCCACGGCTTCGACGACATGCAGGCCGCCCGGAGCGCGGTCGGCCGGATCCGCGACGTGCTCGCCGTGCCGTCGCTGCCCGAGCCCGCGCACCCGGTCGCGCCGCGCGGGCACCGGGTGGAGCTGCGCGGCGTCCGGTTCGGTTACGAGCCCGGTCACGAGGTGCTGCGCGGGATCGACCTGGTGCTCGAACCGGGGACGGTCACCGCGGTCGTCGGGCCGTCGGGGAGCGGGAAGTCCACCCTCGTCCAACTGCTGCCGCGGTTCTTCGACCCGGTCGGCGGCTCGGTCGCCCTCGGCGGCGTCGACCTGCGGGAACTCGGCAGCCGGGAGCTGTACCGGATGGTCTCCTTCGTGTTCCAGGACGTCCGGCTGCTGCGCGCGTCCGTCGCGGACAACATCGCGCTGGCCGTACCGCACGCCGACCTGGACGACGTGGTCGGCGCCGCGCGGCGGGCGAACGTCCACGAGCGGATCCTGGAGCTGCCGCGCGGTTACGACACGGTGATCGGCGACGAGGTGGAGCTGTCGGGCGGCGAGGCCCAGCGGATCTCGATCGCCCGCGCGCTGCTCGCCGACGCGCCCGTCCTGGTGCTGGACGAGGCGACCGCCTTCGCCGACCCGCACACCGAACAGGCGGTCCGCCGGACCCTCGCGACGCCGAAGGGCGACCGGACGGTCCTCGTCATCGCGCACCGCCTGGAGACGATCGCCGAGGCCGACACCGTCGTGGTGCTGGAGGACGGGGTGATCGCCGAGCGCGGCGCCCCCGCCGAGCTGCTGGCCCGGGACGGCAGGTTCGCCGCGCTCTGGCGGGCCCACCGGTCGGCGGTCCCGGACGACATCGAACGCGACGGCGGCCCACTGCGAGGAGACGAGCCCCGATGATCCGAATGCTGCTGCGCGTGCTGGGACACGAGTACGCCCGGCCGGTGCGCCGCACCGTGGCCCTGATGACGGCGACCGCGGTGGTCGAGGGCCTGTCCTACGCGCTGCTGGTCCCCGTCCTGCGGGAGCTGTTCGGCAGCACTCCCGAGGACGCGCGGCCCTGGCTGATCGCCTTCGGGACGGCGGTCGCGGCCTACGCGGTGCTGCGCTACGTCAGCGACATGTCCGGTTTCCGTGCCGGGACCACGCTGCTGCGCGGCATGTACCACCGGCTCGGCGACCATCTGGCCCGACTGCCCCTTGGCTGGTACGGCGGGGGCCGCGTCGGGGAGGTGGCCGTCCTGGCCAGCCGCGGCGTGCTGCAGGCCATGAGCGTGATCGTGCATCTGCTGGCGCCGCTGGTCTCCGCCTGCGTGACCCCGCTGACGATCGTCGGCGTGATGCTCGCCTTCGACTGGCGCATGGGGCTCGCCGCGGCGGTCGCCGTGCCGGTCGTCGCGCTGATCCAGACCCGGACGGGACGGTCGATGGCCGCCGCCGACGCGGACCGCGTCGAGCGCGACCACGAGGCCGCCGGTCGGGTCATCGAATACCTCCAGGCCCAGCCGGTGCTGCGGGCGGGCGGCCGGACCAGCGAACGCTTCGAGGCGCTCGACGGCTCGCTGCGCGGACTGCAGCGCGCGTCCCGCCGCTCCACGCTCTCGGCGCTGCCCGGCATCCTCGGCCTGTCACTCACGGTGCAGGCGATGTTCACCGTGCTGCTGGCCCTGGGCGCCGATCTCGTGCTCGGCGGGAAGGCCGGCGCGGCGGAGATCCTGACGATCCTGGTGCTGGCCGCCCGCTGCGCGGACCCGCTGCTGTCGCTGTCGGAGCTCGGCGGGCGGCTGCGCGGCGCGCGGACCGAGCTGACCGGGCTCGACGCGGTGCTGCGCGCCGAGCCGCTGCCGGAACCGTCCGAGCCGGCCCTGCCGGAGCACCACGGCTTGGAGTTCGCGTCCGTCACCTTCCGGCACGGCGACCGCACGGTGGTCGACGGCCTGTCGCTGACCGTGCCCGAGGGGCGGCGGCTCGCGGTCGTCGGGCCGTCGGGCGCGGGCAAGAGCACCCTGCTGCAACTGCTCGCGCGGTTCTACGACGTGGACGCGGGCGCGGTGCGCGTCGGAGGCGTGGACGTGCGCGAGGTCGACACCGAGACGCTGATGTCGCGGATCGCCATCGTCTTCCAGGACGTCCACCTCTTCGACGGCACGATCGAGGAGAACGTGCGCCTCGGCCGTCCCGGCGCCGGCGAGGCCGAGGTGCGGGCGGCGGCCGCGGCGGCCCGGCTGGACGAGGTGGTCGGGCGGCTGCCCGGCGGGTGGGACGCGAAGGTTGGCGAGCGCGGCGCGCTGCTGTCGGGCGGGGAGCGCCAGCGCGTCTCGATCGCGCGGGCGCTGCTGAAGGACGCGCCGATCGTGCTGCTGGACGAGGTGACCTCCGCGCTCGACCCGGTGAACGAGGCGGCCGTCCACGAGGGCATCGAGCGGCTGATGGCGGGCCGCACCGTGGTGATGGTGGCGCACCGGCTGCGGACGGTCCGGCGCGCCGACCGTATTGCGTTCCTGGACGGCGGACGGATCGTGGAGGAGGGCGGCCACGACGAGCTGCTGCGCCGCGGTGGCCGCTACGCCGACTTCTGGGACCTGTCCCTGGCGCCGGCGGCGGGGGAGTGAGCGAGGAGGTCAGTCCCAGCGGCGGGAGCGCTGCCGCTTGACGTCGGAGCGGCGCTTCTTGTTCTCCAGCCGGCGCTCGTTGATACCGCGCGGGATCTTCTTGGGGACGCGCTTCTTCGGGGGCGGGGCGGTGGCCTCGGCCAGCAGCGCGCCGAGCCGGGCCCGGGCGGCGTCGCGGTTGCGCGTCTGGGAGCGGTACTCCTCGGCGCGGATCGTCAGGACGCCGCGGACGAGCCGTCCGGCGAGCCGGTCGAGCGCGCGGGCCTTGAGCGGCTCGGGCAGCGACGGGGACGCGGCGACGTCGAAGGACAGCTCGGCGGCGGTCGCGCTGGTGTTGACGTGCTGCCCGCCGGGTCCCGAGGAGCGGGAGAAGCGCCAGTTCAGCTCGGACTCCGGGATGGAGACCGAGCCGCGGACGCGGATGTCGTCGGGCATGCCCCGATTATCCCCGGCCCCGGGGGATCATGTCGTGCGGTTTTACCGCCCCCCGGGGATGCATGTCATGCAAGTACTTACTTACACTGATCGCCATGAGCCAAGGACTGTTCCAGGACGGCGACCTGATCCGCCACATCACCCGGGAGGGCGCGCTGATCGCGGCGGGCGGGGCCGCGTCGCTGCTGCAGACCGCGCACCCCAAGGTCGCGCAGGGCGTGTACGACCACAGCTACACCGCCGAGGACCCGCTGCGGCGGCTGCGCAACACCATGGGCTGGCTCTACGCGGTGCAGTTCGGGACCCGGGAGGAGGCGGAGACCTTCAGCGCCCTGGTCACCCGGGGACACGCCCAGGTCACCGGCCCGGACTACGAGGCGAACGACCCCGAACTGCAGGTGTGGGTGGCGGCCACGCTCTTCGCCGTCGCCGCGCAGTTCTACCAGCTGCTGTTCCGCCGCACGTTCACCGAGGACGAGCTTGCGGAGTTCTACGGCCAGACGAAGGTCTACGCGACGATCCTGGGCTGCCCGGAGGACCGGCTGCCCGCGACCTACCGGGACTTCCGCGCGTACTACGCCGGCATGCTCAACACCCTGAAGATCAGTGACGCGTCCCGGGCGATCGCCGACCAGGTGCTGAACCCGAGGCTGCCCGGCGGCCCAATGAACGCGCCGGGGCTGGCGGCGGTCCGGCTGATCACCGCGGGCCTGATGCCGGCGCCGATCCGCGAGCAGTACGGCTGGAAGTGGAACCGGGCCCGGCGCCTGCGGTTCCGGCTGCTGATGGGGACGCTCTCCCTGGTGTACCCGCGGCTGCCGGTGCGGGTGCGGACGCTGCCGCGCGAGTACTACCTGCACAGCACGCGGAAGATGCTGGCGAAGGCGGCCGCCGGGCGTCGGCCGGCGATCCGCGTCCCGTCCAGCTGACCCATCTCGTCGCCCGGCGGCGGTTCTCTTGTCGCCCGGCGGCGGTGGCCGGTGCATGGGGAACGGCCGCGTGACCCACGAGGGGTCACGCGGCCGCTCTCCCATGCCGGGGCCGCACCCGGTACCCGGCCCGGTCCGGTGTGCGGCCCCTCGCACCGGGGCCCGCCGCCCGGCCTCCCGCTCCCCCCAGAGCACGGCCGGACGGCGTTCCCCGGTGAGTCCCTAGGCGGACGCGCTCGCGATGATCTTGTCGGCGGCCTGCTTCGCCTGGTTGATCGGGATCGCGAAGCCGACGCCGATGTTGCCCGAGCTGCTGCCCGAGGTCGCGATCGCGGTGTTGACGCCGATCACCTGCCCGGCGCTGTTGACCAGCGCGCCGCCGGAGTTGCCCGGGTTGATCGCCGCGTCGGTCTGGATCGCGTTCTCGATCACGGCCTCCTGCTGCTGGGACAGCTGCCCCTGCAGGCCGGGCGGTAGCTGCTGCTGCCCCCCGCCGGAGTCGCCCTCCTGCACCTGGCGGCCGAGCGCGCTGACGATGCCGGACGTGACCGAGCCGCTGAGGCCGAGTGGGTTGCCGACCGCGAGGACGGTGTCGCCGACCGCGAGCTTGCCGCTGTCGCCGATCGTCGCGGGCTTCAGCCCGGACACCCCCTGGGCCTTGATGACCGCGATGTCGTTGGCGGTGTCGGAGCCCAGCAGCGTCGCGTTCGCCGTCTTGCCGTTGCTGAACTTCACCGAGAGCTGCCCGCCGTCGGAGACCACGTGCGCGTTGGTGAGGATCACCCCGTCCGAGCGCAGGATCACCCCGGACCCCTCGCTCTCGCTCATCTGCGACCGGCTGCTGATCGACACCACGCTCGGCTGCACGGCGGCCGCGACCTGCGCGGTCGTGCTCGCCTTGCTGGAGGCGCCGGAGACGGCGACCGGGCTGGAGTAGACGGTGTCGTGGCCGGTGAAGGCCATCGCCACCGCGGCTCCCGCGCCGCCCGCGCCGACGGCCAGCGCCGCGCCCGCGACCAGCGCCGCGGCCTTCCGGCGGGCCGTCCACATCCGGCCCCGGCGGGCCGGCTCAGCGGCCCCGGCCGGCGGAACGCCCCAGTGCGGCGGTCCGGCCGCGCCCCCGCCCGCCATCGGCGCGGCGTGCCAGGTTCCCTGCTCCTGCCACTGCCCGTGCGGGGCGAAGTCCGGCCGCCCGGGCCCCGGGGGGCGCCCGGGCACCGCGTGCTGCGCCGGTGCGGCGTGCTGCTCCGGTGCCGCCTGCTGTTCGGTTGCTGCCTGCTGCTCGTACGCTGCGCGCCGCTCGGATCCGGCGACGTGCCGATCCCAAGCCTGCTGCTGTGGCTCCTCGGGCCTGCCGGCGTCCATGTGAACTCCCTCGTCTTGCCGTCGCCTATGAATCTGCGCCGGAGTTCTGGAACCCACCTGGACCCGACCTGAAAGTGTGCTGGATAAAGCCTGTGTCAAAAAAAGCCGCGGCCGGGAGGGCGTGCGGCGTGTCGCCCTCTCGGCCGCGGCGGCGCGGAGGAATGGCCAGGGCGCGGGATCCGGTCCCTGTCCGGACCGGGGCGCGCCCTGTGCCGTCTACTCAAGCGCACGTACCTGAACGTTGCCTGAATCCGCACCCTCCGATCTTTTGAGAATCGCGCGCCATTCCCGGCCGGCGCGGAATGGCGGCGGCGCTGACCAGCGCGATCACCCCGGTCACGGTGAGCACCGCGAAGGCGGCCGTGTATCCGGATTCGACCGCGGCGTTCTCCACGACGAGGTTCCCGATGGACGCGAACGCCAGCCCGTAGCCGATCCCGATGACCGCGCAGGCGAGGTACACCTCCCCCAGCGCCCCGTGCGCCCAGGCGAGCAACGCGAACGCGGCGACCGCGCAGACCGTCCCGGCCTGGAGGGGGACGCGGGACCCGGCGCGGCGGGCGACCCGCGGCGCGGCCGGGCCCGCGAGCAGCATCAGCGCCGACGCCCTCGCCGCCGACCTCGGCGTCTCCCGGATGGCGCTCTACCGGCACGTCTCCGGCAAGGACGAACTCGTCGCGCTGGTCATGGACGCGATCGCCGCGCACGACGTCGTCCCGCCCGACCTCGGCGCCGGCCCCTGGCCCGAACGGCTGCGCCGCGTCGCCGCCGGGATGCGCCGCGAGGCGCACGGGGGCCCCATCGAACGGCACCGCAACGCCGGCCTCGGCGCGCGCGCCGGCGACCGCGAGGGCCTGCCCCGGCGCCGCCGCACCCCACCTCCGCGAGATCACCGCCGCCGAGGTCTTCGACGCCGAGCTCGGCATGCTCATCCGCGCCATCGAGGCCGAGGCCGCCGCGGGAGGGTAGGACCCACGGGTGGAGGGAATGCTCGGCTCGCCTTCAGGGGACATTCAGGTTCGGGTGGGAACGTCGAAGGCGACCCTGGAGGGAGAGCGTGTCATTGGTTGAACGGACGGCGAACGCGGGCGCGAGCGCGCGCACATCCGAGGCGACGCTGCTCGTCGTCGAGGACGAGCCGAACATCCTGGAGCTGCTGGCCGGCAGCCTGCGCTTCACCGGCTTCGAGGTGCTCACCGCGACCAACGGCGCCGACGCCGTCCAGTCCGCGCGCCGGCACCGTCCCGACCTGATCGTCCTCGACGTGATGCTGCCCGACATCGACGGCTTCGACGTCGCGCGGCGGCTGCGGTCCGGCGGCGACCACACCCCGGTGCTGTTCCTCACCGCGCGCGACGCGGTGCAGGACCGCATCAAGGGCCTCACGATCGGCGGCGACGACTACGTCACCAAGCCGTTCAGCCTGGAGGAGGTCATCGCGCGCATCCGCGCCGTGCTGCGCCGCTTCCGCGGCGGCGTCGCCGAACCGCCGCCCCGGATGGTGTTCGCCGACGTCGAACTCGACGAGGACAGCCACGAGGTGTGGCGCGGCGGCAAGGCCGTCCAGCTCTCGCCGACCGAGTTCAAGCTGCTCCGCTACTTCATGGCGAACGCCGGCCGCGTCCTGTCCAAGGCGCAGATCCTCGACCACGTGTGGAACTACGACTTCCGCGGCGACGCGGGCATCGTGGAGTCCTACGTGTCCGCGCTGCGCCGCAAGGTCGACAACGTCGAACCGCGCCTCATCCACACCCTGCGCGGCGTCGGTTACGTCCTGAGAGAACCTCCGGCCTGATGGAACCGCGCGTCCCGGGCGCCGCTCCCGCCGCGTCCAGCACGCCCGCCATGCCCGATCCCGGGGACACGTCCGGTGCGCACCCTGCGGGGATGTTGTCCGGTGCGCACTCCGCGCACCCCGGCGGGGAGGCGCGTCAGGGGCCGCGGCGTTGGCGATGGCCGTCGTGGGCGCGCCGGCTGTGGACGCGGTCGCCGCTGCAGATGAAGCTGATCGCGGGGATGCTCGTCCTGGTCACCCTCGGGATGACCGTGATGAGCGCGGCCGGCACCTCGGTGCTGCGCCAGTACCTCGTCGGACGCGCCGACGACCAGCTGCGCTCCTCGGTCGGGCGCGTCATGATCCAGGTGACCCAGCAGGGCGGGCTGCAGCTCAACGTCCGGGTGCCCAGCGAGATGTACGCGCAGGTCCGCGACGCGAACGGCCGCCCGCTCAGGGAGAGCCCGGCGGTGGGCGAGCGCGGCTCCCCGCGGCTGCCCGCCGACCTCGGCGGCAAGATCGACCGGCCGTTCACCGTGTCCGGGACGGGCGGGTCGAGCGCGCAGTGGCGGGTGCTCGCCGAGCCGATCTCCGGCACCGGCGCCACCGTCCTCATCGCGGTCAGCCTGGCCGAGGTCCAGCGGACTGTGAACCGGCTCATCGCCATCGACGTGATCATCGGACTGCTGGTGCTCGCCGTGCTGGTCGTCCTCGGCGTGTGGGTGGTGCGCGCCAGCCTGCGCCCGCTCGCCGAGGTGGAGGAGACCGCCGGCGCGATCGCGGCCGGCGACCTGGCCCGGCGCGTGCCGGAGGCCGATCCGCGCACCGAGATGGGACGGCTCGGCCGGTCCCTGAACGCGATGCTCGCGCAGATCGAGGCCGCGTTCGGCGCCCGCGCCGAGTCGGAGGCGGCCGCGCGGCGCTCGGAGGAGACGGCCCGCCGGTCCGAGGAGCGGATGCGGCGCTTCGTCGCCGACGCCAGCCACGAGCTGCGCACACCGCTCACCGCGATCCGCGGGTTCGCGGAGTTCTACCGGCAGGGCGCCGCCCGCACCCCCGAGGAGATCGGCCGGATGATCGGCCGCATCGAGGAGACCGCCAACCGGATGGGCCTGCTCGTGGAGGACCTGCTCCTGCTGGCCCGGCTCGACCGGCAGCGGCCCGTCGAACGGCGCCCGGTCGACCTGCTCGCCGTCGCCGCCGACTCCGTTCAGGAGGCCCGGGTCGTCGCGCCGGACCGCTCGATCGAGCTGTCGGTCGAGGGCGGCCTGGCCTACCAGGTGCTGGGGGACGAGCCGCGCCTGCGGCAGGTCCTCGGCAACCTGCTCGCCAACGCGGTCGCGCACACGCCGCCGGGCACGCCGGTGGAGGTCCGGCTGTCGCCGGGGACGCTGCGCGGCGCGCCCGCCGCCGCGCTGGAGGTCGTCGACCAGGGCCCCGGCCTCGCCCCCGACCAGGCCGAACGCGTCTTCGAGCGCTTCTACCGCGCCGACCCGTCCCGCTCGCGCGAGGACGGCCGAACCGGCACCGGCCTCGGCCTGGCCATCGTCGCCGCCCTCGTGGCCGCGCACGAGGGCTTGGTGGAGGTCGACTCCAGCCCGGGCGAGGGCGCCACCTTCCGGGTGCTGCTACCGCTCGACACCGGCTGAGTGCGGGTTATCCACAGAACGACGTTCTACTTCTGTCCGGGGTGCGGGTGCCGGAGCATGGCCTCATCGGTTCGGACAGGAGGAGCCCATGGAGAAGGCACCGACGCGGGTCAGGGACGCTGGAGAGCCCGGATCGCCCGCATGGCCTCGCGCCGCTCGTCCCCGGAAAGGACGTCGATGTAGACCTCACCGTCGAGATGACCGCACTCGTGCTGGAGGCATCGGGCGAAGTACCCGGTGCCCTCCACGCGGACGGGCCTGTTCCGCACGTCCACGCCCTCGACCACCGCATGCGCGTGGCGGGCCGTCTCGAAGCGCATGCCGGGCAGTGACAGGCACCCCTCGGACTCGACCAGCAGCTCCCCGTCGGCGGCCACGAGAACCGGGTTGACGACGTGGCCGACGTGCCTGCGCCCCCGGTCGTCCTCGCAGTCGTACACGAAGACCCGCAGACCGGAGCCGACCTGGTTGGCGGCCACTCCCGCGCCGTCCTGCTCGTACATCGTGACGAACATGTCGTCGACCAGCCTCTCCAGGGCCGTGTCGAACGTCCGCACGGGATCGCACTCGGTGCGCAGCACCGGATCCCCGAGGAGCCGGATCGGGCGGGCGGTTCCGTTGCGCGTAGTGGTCCTCTTGCTCACCCGGATGATCCTATGCGGCGGCCCCGGCCTCCGGACGCGGACGCGAAGCGGTGCGACCGGCGTGGGC
Organism: Actinomadura napierensis; assembly: GCF_039529375.1. Taxonomy (NCBI): domain Bacteria; kingdom Bacillati; phylum Actinomycetota; class Actinomycetes; order Streptosporangiales; family Thermomonosporaceae; genus Actinomadura; species Actinomadura napierensis. Next base: position 9,396 of record NZ_BAAAMR010000012.1, on the reverse strand, counting down.
CGGGCGCACCGCTTCGGAGAGCCGTGACGTTGCTGCGGGGCTCGGGATCAGCTCGGGTCGGCGGGCCCGCGCGGGGCCGGCGGGGTGATGGGGGCGGGGCCGGCGGACGGGCCGCCGTCGGTGTCCTCGATCGTCCGCGGGGCCTTGGCCTGCGGCGGGACCGGCGGAGCGGGGGCGGCGGCCGGGGCGTCCGGCTCGGGCTTCTTCATGGCCGGAGCCGGCGGCGGCGCGGGGGCGGGCTTCGCCGCCGCCGGAACGGGCTTGGGGCCGGTCGCGCTGGACGGGCTGCCTGACGGCGCGCCGGACGGGCTGCCGGTCGGGGCGCTGGACGGGGCGGGCTGCGCCGGGGCCGGCTGCTTGCGCGGCGGCGGCGACTGCCGGACGGCGTCCTCGACCATCTTCTCCAGCGGGCCGGCCTCGTTCTCGGCGGTCAGCAGCCGGTGCAGGGTCTCGCTGATCTCGGTGAGCCGCTGCAGCGCCTGCGTGTGGTTCTTGGTCAGCGCGGTGAGCCGCTGGGTGGCGCCCTCGTTGATGACGCTGGCTCGGCGCTCGGACGCGGTGAGGGTGCGCTCGGCCTCCAGCCGGGCGCTGGTCACCGTCTGCTCCGCCTCCTGCTTGGCGGCCGACAGCACGCTGTCGGACTCCTTCTTGGCGGCGGCGAGCATGTGGTCGGCCTTCTCCTGCGCCTGGGAGAGGTTCTTGTCGGCGTGCGCGCGGGCGTCGTCGACGATGCGCTTGGACTCCTGCTCGGCGTCCTTGCGGATCTCGGTGACCTTGGCCTCGGCCTCGGCGATCTTGTCCTGCGCCTCGTCCTCGGCCAGGTTGATGATCTGGCGCAGCCGGTCGCTCAGGTCGTCGCCGGTGGGCTTGCGGGCCTCCCGGACCTCGGCCATCTCCCGGCGGACGCGCTCGGCGTCGTCCTGCGCACGGGCGAGCCGTGCCTCGAGCTCGCGGTGCTTTTGCTGGGCGCGGGCGATGTAGTCGTCGACCTGGCGGCGGTTGTAGCCGCGCATGACGATCTCGAAGGACTCGTCTTGGAGGAGGTTCGGCAGGATTTCGGCTTCGTTGCTCATGATGCCTTGGGGGGTCGTTGGCGGGGGTATCACCCCGTCAGGGTCGGTTTGCGAATCCTCACCCGCCGGGTCAGCGGGCCCGCAGCAGAAACGTCAGCATCGACTCTCGTGTGATCCGCCCCGATCGCGCAACCGGAACGCCCTTCTCGCTGTCGTTTCTTCAGGTGGCGAGGAGCGACAAACTATCCAATTTCACGAAAAAACGCCCCTACCTGCGCCCTCGTGTCGCGGACCGGATCCGGCCCGCCCCCGAACGCGCGCCCGACCATCGTCGCCAAGGGCCCCGCGCCGGACGGGCCCCTCGGAGCCCGGGCCGTTCAGGGCACGGCCTAGCATCGGGCGCATGAGCTATGTGGGGTCGCTGGGCGAGGACGAACCGAAGATCCACGCCGAGGCGTGGGTGGCGCCCGGCGCGGTGGTGGTCGGACGGGTGACGCTGGGACGGGCGTCCAGCGTCTGGTACGGCTCGGTGCTGCGCGGCGAGGACGAGGAGATCGTTGTCGGCGACGAGTGCAACATCCAGGACCTGAGCTGCCTGCACGCGGACCCCGGCCTGCCCGCCGTCCTGGAGGACCGGGTCAGCCTCGGCCACAAGGCCATGGTCCACGGCGCGCACGTCGAGACCGGATCGCTCATCGGCATCGGCGCGATCGTGCTGAACGGCGCCCGGATCGGCGCGGGCACGCTCATCGCGGCCGGCGCATTGGTCCCGCCCGGCAAGCAGATCCCGTCGGGCGTCCTCGTCGCGGGCACCCCGGGCAAGATCGTGCGCGAGCTCAACGACACCGACCGCCTGGTGCTCGCCCACACCCCTGACGTCTACATGCAGAAAGCAAAACGCCACAGCCAGACCACCTGGCACTAACCCCGCCCCCTGGCACTAACCCCGCCCCACCGCACTCGACCGCCCTAAGCGGCAACCCTGCGCTGCCGTAAAGGGCAACCTCGGGCCGCCCTGAGCGGCAACAACCTCGCGCTGCCGTAAGCGGCAACCTCGGGCCGCCGTAAGCGGCAACCCCGCGCCGCCGTGAGCGGCAACCCCCGCGCCGCCCTAAGCGGCAACCTCGGGCCGCCGTGAGCGGCAATCTCGCGCCGCCGTGAGGGGCAACCTCGCGCCGCCCCGAACTGTCACATCGCCCGATGGGCTGCCTGTGGGGTTGGGGGGTTTGAGCTGGGGGGATGCGGGGTGGGGTGGATCGGGGGGAGTTCGGGGGCGTTCTGTCTGACTACCATGACCCACGTGGTGTGGGGACCGGGCTATGGCAGTGCTCCGCCGCCCAGCCCCCCGATGGGGCAGGATCCGTTCGCGGAGGCCGAGCGCGACACGAGGGCGATGGTGGCCGCCCAATGGTGGCCGTCGGCGCCTCCTCAGCAGCGCCATCACGCCATCGCCGGGCGCATGCTCGTGCTGCCGGACGGGACGTGGTGGCTGTTCGGGGCGTGGGCCCGGTGGTACCGGCTGCATCCGTCGGACGGGCAGTGGTACCTGTGCCCGCCGCCGCGGACGCGCGCGGTGCGGATGGCGGCGCGTCCCGCGCAGCAGGGCGGGATGCAGGTGCCGCAGCTGCCGCCGCACGTGATCCCGGCGGGGCCCGACTTCTCCTATGATCCGCCGGCGTCGCTGCCGTTCGTCGGGCACGGGTTCGCGAGCGAGCTGACGGCGCAGGTCCGGGCGACCGTGGAGTCCGCGGCGGCGCTGCCCGCCCCGGACTACCCGCACTGGTGGTCCCAGTTCACGCAGGAGACGCCGTCCACGGTGGCGGTCGCGTGGGGCGTGATGATGTGGTGCGCGTCGGCGCCGGCGTTCGACGCCCGGCTGGACGCGCAGATGCTCGACCTGTGGAAGCCGTACCGGGCCAGGCCGCTGCCGGACGTGGACGGTCCGCGCTGGATGACCCCGCCCCCGCTGGAGACGCTGGTCGGGCTGTACTCCGAGCGGCTGCGGGCCAGCCGGGTCGACGCGGCGGTGGTCGTCCTGCGGACGATGTGGGCGGTCGCGAGCGCGCTGCGGGACGACGTGCGGTTCCAGATCCGGGCGGACGCGCTGCTGGCCATCCTCGGCACGACGCTGAGCAACCCCACCGTGGACTACGGCGCGCTTCCGTACGGCGACCAGGCGATCGTCCAGCAGTGGCTGACGAGGTGCCCGCCGCATCTGGTGCCGGCGCTGCGGAACGAGAGCTCGCCGGGCGACAACTTCCGGCACGCCTTCTACACGTTGAGCGAGGTCCTCGCGCGGTCGGCAGGCGATCCGGCGGATCCGGCGCACACCGAGCCGCGGATGGTGGCGGCGGCGCTGCTGGCCGCCGACCTGGACGTGGTCCGCAAGGACGTCGCGGACTCGATCGTCCCGTGGCTGGACCCGGAGATCCGGTACACGGTGCAGGCGGTGACGGAGCAGAAGGGGCACCCACTGCGCCGGCTGTGGCCGGCCGACCTGCGGCTGCCGGAGCCGCTGGGGTCGGCCTGCTCCGGGGAGGATGCCGAGACGCTCCTCGCCGCGATGTACGAGCTGGACCTCGCGTGGTGCCGCCTCGGCGGGATGCCCGCGCGCCCCCGGGGCTTCCCCGTGCCCACCGCGATCATCGCGGGGATCATCGGGCGGACCCGGGCCCGCGCGACCGCCGCCGCGCCGACGCAGACGCCGCCGCCGAGCCCGCCGCCGTCGCCGCAGGTCGGCATGCAGAGCCAGCCGGGGGTGGCGCCCGGATCGTCTCCCCGGCCGCCGGAGCCGCAGGGCCCGGCGCAGCCGTTCGTCCAGCCGCCGGCCCAGCCGGGCTGGGAGAACGCGCCCGGTCCGGCGGGGCGTCCGCAGCAGGCAGGCGGGTTCGTTGCGCCGGATCCGGCGGTCGGAGGGTCCCCGCCCGCCGACGAGGGCGACGGCAACGTGGCGCCGCCCTACACCGAACTCGGCTTCCAGCGTGCTTCCCCGATACCGGGCGTCCCGGGCCCGGCCCACGGCCAGCGGCCCGACCAAGGCGCACCGTATGCGGACGCCGGCCAGGCGCCGTTGCCTCCTGGTGGAGGACAGCAGCCTCCCTATCCGGGCTTCGGTGCCGCTCCGCCTGCGCCGCTTCCGGGAGTGCAGGGCGATGCGGCGGGGCACCCCGTCTATGGCGATGAGGCTGTGATGCGGCAGGAAGCCGCCGGGCCCGCGCCAGGGTCCTATGGCGGACAGGCCCCGGGGTTCGGGGCGCAGGATCAGGAGGCCACGTCGCCCGACCGCGGGGCGGGGACGCCGCACCCCGGTGGATTCTCGCCGCCCGAGGAGGACGATCACGACGATCCGGTCGTGCCGCCGTACACGCAGCTCGGCTATCAGCGGCCCGGCGCCGGTCCACCGGTGCAGGGGCTGCCTCCCGGCGCGAACGTTCCCCCGGCCGTACAGAGCCCGCCGAGCCCGCAGAATCCGCAGGGCGCTCAGGCGCCGCCTGCGCCGGAACAGCCCGCCGCGTTCGATCCGTACGCGACCCGCACGGAGGACGAGGGTGCGCCGCCCCGGCCGCCCGCGGTCGGGGTCGGGTACGCGACGCGGGTGGAGGACGGCACCCCGCAGGTGTCGGCCATGCCGCCGCAGGCACCCAACATGCCGCCGCAGGCACCCAACATGCCGCCGCAGGCACCCAACATGCCGCCGCAGGCACCCGCCGTGCCGCCGCCCCAGGGGGGCGCGCAGCCGCCCGGGACGCGGATCATGGGCCCGGAGGACATCGAGAACGGCCCCGCGCAGGCTCCGCCGCCCGGCCCCGGCACCCGGGTCATGTCCGAGACGATGATCGGCGACTTCGACTTCCTGGACGACACGCCGGCGCCGGAGCGGCCCGTCCACGAGATCCCGCCGCCGCAGGACCGCGGCCGGCGCCCGACCCTCGAGCGGTTCGGGATCGGGTTCGTGTCCGGCGAGCACGACGCGGGCGGGCTGCTCGACGAGCTGCGCGCGCAGGCCGAGGAGTGGAACGCACCGGCGGGCGAGGGCGCCGAGGCGACCCGGGTGGACGGCCGGCCGGGCGCGGCGCCGACCGGCGTCCCGGGTGTCCTGCTGGTCGGCGAGCCGCACACCGGGCAGCGCAGGCTGGCCCGGCTGATCGCGCTGACGCTGGCGGATGCGGGGATCGGCGACGGGGCGATCCGCGCGCACGACGCCGACGACGTCCGGGACGCGCCGGTGGAGGCCATGGAGCGGGTCCTCCGGCAGCCGGGCCCGGCGATCCTGTTCGAGCGGCTGGACGTGGCGATCGCCGCCGCGCCGGACCCGGTGGCGGTGACGGGCGCGGTGCGGCGCGCGCGCCGCGACCCGGTGAACACGACGCCGCTGATCGCGACGTGCGAACCGCGCGCCTACAAGCGCCTGCTGCGCGACCATCCGAAGCTGGTGCAGGCGTTCCGCGTGCACCGGATGCCCGATTTCAGTGGCCTGGACAACCGGATGACGCTGCTGCACCTGCTGGCGGGCGAGCGGCGCGTCACCATCGGGGCGCCCGCTCTGGAGGTCGCCAAGGAGGACCTGGAGCGGCTCCGCGGGCCCGGTGACCTGGTGAACGCGCGGCTGGTGGAGGCCTACCTGGACCAGGCGAGCCGGCGGAACATGGCGCGGGCGGGCGCGTCCCACGACCGGCTCGTCCTGACCCCGGACGACCTGAACGGCGTCGCGGAGGGCATCGAGCCGGCGCTGCGGCCGCCCGGCGACATCGACGGCTACTTGCGCCGGCTGGACGAGCTGACCGGCCTGGACGACGTCAAGGCGGTCGTCCGGGAGCTGGCGGACGAGGCGGCGCGGTCGGCCGACCGGGTCCGCTATGGCGTCGCGGACCGCGAGGGCCACCACCTGGTCTTCGTGGGGCCGCCGGGGACGGGCAAGACCACGGTGGCGGGGCTCGTCGGCGGCGTCTACGCGGCGCTCGGGCTGCTGGAGTCCGGGCACGTGGTGGCGTGCCGGCCGGTGCATCTGGCGGGGCGCGACCAGCCCGACACCGAGAGCCGCGTCGCGGGCATGGTCGAGCAGGCGCTCGGCGGCGTGCTGCTGATCCAGGAGGCCTATGTGCTGGACCGCAGCCCGGCGGTGGTGAACGAGCTGCTGCGCCGGATGCGCGAGCGCGCCGGGCGGTTCGTGGTGGTCTGCTCCAGCCCGGCGGCGGAGATGGAGGGCTTCCTGGCGGGCAATCCGGAGTTCCGTGCCGAGTTCGGGCGGATCGTGGAGTTCGCCGGAATCAGCGACCGGGAGATGGTCCGGCTCTTCCAGAAGTACGCCGAGCGGGACCTGTACATGCTGGACGAGGAGCTGCGGGTCGAGCTGCTCACCCGGTTCGAGCGGCTGCGCCAGGACCCTGCGTTCGCCTACGCCCGCACCGTCCGGGCGCTGTTCGAGCAGACGATCGCGCGGCAGGCGGCGCGGCTGGCGGGCGCCGACGTCAACGCGGCGACGGTGGCCCGACTGACCGCCCGCGACCTGCCGGAGACGCCGCTGGAGCAGATGCTCGGCGACTTCCACCGGGGCGCCTGACCGGCCCCCGCCCAGCTCGCCCGCCCAGGTCGCTCGGCGGGTCGCTCGCCGGTCACGAGGCGGGGCGTCCGACAACCGCCCCTGACGGCGCCCGGCCGGGACCCCTCCCCGGTGATCGGGTGCATCATGCCCACCTGACCCGGGAAGACCACGAGTGTGAGTGGCCCTCGAATGGCCCTCTTGGGTCATGTGCCCGCCGGGGTGGGACGCGTAGCCTCGAGACGGGTGTGGGGAACGAACGGAGGTGGACGCGGTGCGCCAGCAGAACCTTGATCTGCGCGTCCACGACCGCGTTGCGTTGGACGAGATCGAACTCTATGCCGAGATGCTCAGTGCGGTGGCGGCGGCGGAGCGGCCGCTGACCATCGCGGAAATCGACATGGTGCTCGGGGTGCGTTCCGGCGAGGCCGGTCGTCGCGAGCTGACCGCGCAGGACTAGCGGAGGCCAGATCCGCCCGGGGACGTCCGGTCCGGACGTCCCCGGTTCGCGTCCGAGGCGCCCCGCGAGCCGTCCGTTATCCGGCCGTCCGGCATCCGGAACCCGCAGGTCAGCCTGCGACGTCGTACCCCGCCTCGTCGATCGCCGCGCGCAGCGCCGCGTCGTCCAGCCCGTTTCCACGGACGGTGACGAGCTTGGTGTCGACGTCCACGGCCACATCGCTGACGCCCGGCACCTGCCGGACCTCGCCGCTGATGGCGGTCACGCAGTGCCCGCAGCTGATCGCCGGGACGCTGTAACGAATCTCACTCACGCTCGTCGTCACTCTCCGTACGGCCGGTGTTCCGGCCCCGAGCCTATGCGCAGCCGCCTGGATCGGTGCAACCGCAGGGGTATGTACCTGGTGATCTAGGGCAATCTTGTAGGTGGGAGGATGGGGGACACCGGCCGAAGCTGGGGCAAAGGTTCTCTTTACGGCCGGTAGCGCCTACGATCCTCTCCGGACTGTTCCGGCACATCAGGAGAACGACGTGCGCTTGCGTCTCACGCCGCGTGAGGACAGCTTCTACGACATGTTCGCCGACTCGGCGAACAACCTGGTCACCGGCGCCAGGCTGCTCGTGGAGCTCATCAGCGACGGCGCCGATCGGGCGGCGATCGCGGAGAAGATGCGCGCCTGCGAACACGCGGGCGACGAATGCACCCACGCGATCATGCGCCGGTTGAACGAAACGTTCATCACGCCGTTCGACCGCGAGGACATCTACCGCCTCGCCTCCACCATCGACGACGTCATGGACGAGATGGAGGAGGCCGCCGACCTCGTCGTCCTCTACAAGATCGACGAGTTCCCGAAGGGGATCGTGCACATGGTGGAGGTGCTGGAGCGTGCCGCGGAGCTCACCGCGGAGGCCATGCCCCGGCTTCGCTCCATGAAGGAGCTCAGCGAGTACTGGATCGAGATCAACCGGCTGGAGAACCAGGGCGACCAGGTGTACCGCAAGCTGCTGGCGCAGCTGTTCAGCGGCGAGTACGACACCCTGGACGTTCTCAAGCTCAAGCAGGTCATCGACTGCCTGGAAGAGGCCGCGGACGCGTTCGAGCACGTCGCGAACACGGTCGAGACCATCGCGGTCAAGGAATCATGAGCGCAGGCGAGGACCCGGGCTCGACCCTCGTCCGGGACCCGTCGGCGGACGCCGGCCCCACCATCGGCGAGCAGGCGACGCGCCGGGTGAGCGCGCGGGCGTGGCTGCTGCTGCTCGCCGGGATCGTCCTGGTGATGGCCGCGGGCGCGCTCGGCCTGCGGTCGGACGCGCAGATGGCCGTGCTCGTCCTGGTCATCGTGGTGTCGCTGGTCTTCGACTACACCAACGGCTTCCACGACGCCGCGAACGCCATCGCGACGGCGGTGTCCACGCGGGCGCTGACGCCGCGCGTGGCGCTCGGCATGGCCGCGGTGATGAACATGCTGGGCGCGCTGCTCGGCGTCGAGGTCGCGAAGACCATCAGCGAGGTCATCACCCCGCCGAGCGGGCTGCACGGCCTCACCGTCATCGCCGCCGGCGTGCTCGGCGCGATCACCTGGAACCTGATCACCTGGTACTTCGGGCTGCCGTCGTCGTCCTCGCACGCCCTCATCGGCGGTGTCGTGGGCGCCGGGCTGGCCTCGTCGTCCTACGTGAACTGGCACAGCGTGGTCGACAAGGTCGTCGTGCCGATGGTGGTCTCGCCGGTGGTCGGCTTCGCCCTCGCCTACCTGGTGATGGTGGCGATCCTGTGGATCTTCCGGCGGGCGCAGCCGAGCCGGGTGGTGCGGCGGTTCCGCATCGCGCAGACGCTGTCGGCGGCGTCCCTCGCCCTCGGCCACGGCCTGCAGGACGCGCAGAAGACGATGGGCGTCATCGTGCTGGCGCTGGTCACCACCGGGCACTCGAGCGGGAACTCGGTGCCGCTGTGGGTGATCGTGTCGTGCGCGGGGGCGCTGTCGCTCGGCACCTACGCGGGCGGCTGGCGGATCATGCGGACGCTGGGCCGCAAGGTGATCGAGGTCGACCCGCCGAAGGGGTTCGCCGCCGAGTCGACCGCCTCGATCGTCCTCTACGTCACGGCCTACTTCTGGCACGCTCCAATCTCCACCACCCACACGATCACCTCGGCGATCATGGGCGCGGGCGCCACCAAGCGGCTCTCCGCCGTCCGCTGGGGCATGGCCGGCAACATCGTGACGGCCTGGGTCCTCACCCTGCCCGCCGCCGCGATCGTCGCCGCCGTCGTGTACTGGGTCGTGCACTTCTGGGCGTGATCTTCCCAGGGGGGCGACCCCCTGGAACCCCCGTTGCGGCCGACAGGCTGTTTCGCCGCTCCGCTGGCGCTCCGCGGTG
>NZ_BAAAMR010000011.1:0-131074 GCF_039529375.1 Actinomadura napierensis | reverse complement strand
CGCCCACCGGGACGTCCGGGGCTCGCCGCCCGCGCGGGCCGCCCCGGCGGCGCAGGCCCGCGCGGTCAGCACGGCGACCAGCGCGGCGATCTCCTCGGGGGACGGGTCGCCCCGCACCACCTGCAGGAACGGCTTGTCTTCAGCGGTCACGGGTTCTCCTCGGCGGCCGGGGCCGGACGCGGCGGTCCGGCCCCGGAACGGGCGTCCGTCTCGGTGATCAGAGCGGGATGTTGCCGTGCTTCTTCGGCGGCAGCGTCTTGCGCTTCTCGCGCAGCGCCCGCAGCGCCTTGACGACCTGCCCGCGCGTCTCCGACGGCTTGATCACCGCGTCGACGTAGCCGCGGTCGGCGGCGACGTAGGGGTTGGCGAGGGTGTCCTCGTACTCGGTGATCAGCTCGGCGCGGCGGGCGTCCGGCTCGTCCGCGGCGGCCAGTTCGCGCCGGTACAGGATGTTCACCGCGCCCTGCGCGCCCATCACGGCGATCTGCGCGGTCGGCCACGCCAGGTTGACGTCGGCGCCGAGGTGCTTGGAGCCCATGACGTCGTACGCGCCGCCGTACGCCTTCCGGGTGATCACGGTGACGAGCGGGACGGTGGCCTCGGCGTAGGCGTACAGCAGCTTCGCGCCGCGCCGGATGATCCCGTTCCACTCCTGGTCGGTGCCGGGCAGGAAGCCGGGGACGTCCACGAAGGTCAGCACCGGGAGGTTGAACGCGTCGCAGGTCCGGACGAACCGGGCGGCCTTCTCGGAGGCGTCGATGTCGAGCGTCCCGGCGAACTGCATCGGCTGGTTCGCGACGATGCCGACCGAGTGGCCCTCGACGCGGCCGAACCCGCAGATGATGTTGGGCGCGAACAGCTCCTGGACCTCCAGGAACTCGCCGTCGTCCAGCACGTGCTCGATCGCGGTGTGCATGTCGTACGGCTGGTTCGGCGAGTCGGGGATGAGGGTGTCGAGCTCCTCGTCCACCTCCGACGGGTCGACCGGCACGTCGAACGCGGGCGCGTCCGCGAGGTTGTTGGACGGCAGGTAGGAGAGCAGCGCCTTGACGTACTCGAAGGCGTCCTCCTCGTCGGACGCCTTGTAGTGCGCCACGCCGGACTTGGAGTTGTGCGAGTGCGCCCCGCCCAGCTCCTCCATGGTCACCTCTTCGCCGGTGACCGTCTTGATGACGTCCGGGCCGGTGATGAACATGTGCGAGGTCTGGTCGGCCATGACGATGAAGTCGGTGATCGCCGGGGAGTACACCGCGCCGCCCGCGCAGGGCCCGAGCACCAGCGAGATCTGCGGGATCACGCCGGAGGCGTGCACGTTCCGCTTGAAGATCTCGGCGTACAGGCCGAGCGCGACCACGCCCTCCTGGATCCGCGCGCCGCCGGAGTCGTTGATCCCGATCATCGGGCAGCCGGTCTTCAGTGCGTGGTCCATCACCTTGACGATCTTCTCGCCGAACACCTCGCCGAGGGATCCGCCGGCGACCGTGAAGTCCTGGCTGAACACCGCGACCTGGCGGCCGTCGACCGTGCCGTACCCGGTGACGACGCCGTCGCCGTAGGGCCGGTTCTTCTCCATCCCGAAGTTGGTGGACCGGTGCCGCGCCATCTCGTCGAACTCGACGAACGAGCCCGGGTCGAGCAGCGCGTCGATCCGCTCCCGGGCCGTCATCTTGCCCTTGGCGTGCTGCTTCTCGACGGCCCGCGCCGAGCCCGCGTGCACCGCCTCGTAGCGGCGTCGTTCCAGGTCCGCGATCTTTCCCGCCGTCGTGTGGATGTCGTACTCGACCGCGGGTTCAGGGGCTTCCATCGCCATGCGGGCCAGGGTAACCGCACGCTGACCCGGGCCATGCGGGCGGGGCCCGCTGACCGGGATGAACTGGGCCGCACCGCGGATCGTTACGCTGGGGCGCGTGGCTACGAAGACGCGAGACATCCTTCGGCAGGACATGCCCGAACCGCTGCGGCGCGACGTCCGCCTCCTGGGCGCGATGCTCGGCGACGGGCTCGTGGAGTACGGCGGCCAAGGGCTGCTGGACGACGTCGAGCGGCTGCGCCACGCGGTGATCGCGGCCCGGCGGGGCGAGACGTCCGCCGACGAGGTCGCCGCGATCGTCGACGGCTGGACGCTGGAGCGCGCCGAGCAGGTCGCCCGCGCGTTCACCGTGTACTTCCACCTGACGAACCTCGCCGAGGAGCACCACCGCATCCGGACGCTCCGCGAGCGCGACGCCGGCGGGACCGTTCCCGGCTCGGTGGCCGCGGCCGTCGAGGAGATCCGCACCGAAAAGATCGGCACCGCGGGCGGCGACCGGCTCGCCGAGGTGATCGACGGCCTGGAGTTCCGGCCGGTCTTCACCGCGCACCCGACCGAGGCCCGCCGCCGCGCCGTCGTCACCGCGATCCAGCGGATCAGCGACCTGCTGACCGCGCTGAACGCCGGACAGGGCGCGAGCGAGCGGGAGGAGACCGAGCGGCGGCTCCGCGAGGAGATCGACCTGCTGTGGCGGACGGCGCTGCGCCGCGGCACCCAGATGGACCCGCTCGACGAGGTCCGCACCGCGATGGCCGCGTTCGACGAGACGATCTTCCGGGTCGTCCCGCACGTCTACCGGGCCCTCGACCGCGCCCTCGACGGGGACGACACCGGCACCCGGCCGCCGAAGGCCCGCCCGTACCTGCGGTTCGGCAGCTGGATCGGCGGCGACCGGGACGGCAACCCCTACGTGACCGCGCAGGTCACCCGCGACGCGATCATGATCCAGGCCGACCACGTGCTGCGCGCGCTCGAGACCGCGTGCGCGCGCATCGGCCGGGAGTTGACCGTCCACGAGTCCACGACCCCCGCCTCGGCGGGGCTGCGCAACGCGCTCGCCGCCGCCCGCACCGCGCATCCGTCCCGGCTCGCCGAGGGCGCCAAGCGGTCGCCGGGCGAGCCGCACCGCCAGTTCCTGCTGTACGCCGCGACCCGGATCGCCGCGACCCGCGAACGCGACGCCGACCTCGCCTACGCGTCCCCGGACGAGCTGCTCGCCGACCTGCGGACCGTCCAGGAGTCCCTGGCCGCCGCCGGGGCCGCCCGGCAGGCGTACGGGCGCGTCCAGCAGCTGATCTGGCAGGTCGAGACGTTCGGCTTCCACCTCGCCGAGCTGGAGATCCGCCAGCACTCCGAACTGCACGAGAAGGCCCTCGCCGAGGTCCGGGCCGGTGGCGAGTTGTCGGAGATGACCGAGGAGATCCTCGAGACCCTGCGGGTCGTCGCGTGGATCCAGAAGCGCTTCGGCGTCCGCGCCTGCCACCGCTACATCGTGTCGTTCACCCGGTCCGCCGAGGACATGGCGAACGTCCACGAGCTGGCCGCCTCCCTCGGCGACGGCGCGCCCGTCCTCGACGTCATCCCGCTGTTCGAGACCGGCGAGGACCTGGAGCGCGCCCCGTCGGTGCTGGAGGGGATGCTGGAGATCCCGGCCGTCCGGCGCCGGCTGGACGACACCGGCCGCCGCATGGAGGTCATGCTCGGCTACTCCGACTCCGCCAAGCAGCTCGGCCCGGCCAGCGCCACCCTGCGCCTGTACGACACGCAGGAGGCCCTCGCCGCGTGGGCGGCCCGCAACGACATCACGCTGACCCTGTTCCACGGCCGCGGCGGGTCCCTCGGCCGCGGCGGCGGCCCCGCCAACCGGGCGATCCTCGCGCAGGCCCCCGGGTCCGTCGCGGGCCGCTTCAAGGTCACCGAGCAGGGCGAGGTGATCTTCGCCCGGTACGGCCGCACCGAGATCGCCGAGCGGCACGTCGAGCAGGTCACCAGCGCCGTGCTGCTGGCCTCGACCGACGCCGTCCAGGAGCGCGCCCGCGCGGCGGCCGCCCGGTTCCGGCCGCTCGCCGACAAGATCGGCGAGGCCGCCAAGGACGCGTTCCGGTCGCTGATCGAGACCGACGGCTTCGCCGCCTGGTTCGCCCGCGTCAGCCCGCTGGAGGAGATCGCCGAGCTGCGCATCGGGTCGCGCCCCGCCCGCCGCAAGGCCGCCCGCGGCCTGGAGGACCTGCGCGCCATCCCGTGGGTGTTCGCCTGGACGCAGACCCGCGTCAACCTCCCCGGCTGGTACGGGCTCGGCAGCGGCCTCGCCGCCGTCTCCGGCGACGGCCGCGACCTCGGCGAGCTCCGCGAGGCCTACGAGGCGTGGCCGCTGTTCAACACGCTGCTCGACAACGCCGAGATGAGCCTCGCCAAGTCCGACCGGGCGATCGCCGAGCGCTACCTGGCCCTCGGCGGGCGCCCCGAGCTGTCCGAGGCCGTCCTCGCCGAGTACGACCGGACCCGGCGGCTCGTCCTCGCGGTCACCGGCCACGAGCGCCTGCTGGAGAACCGCCGCGTCCTGTCCCGCGCCGTCGAGCTGCGCAACCCGTACGTGGACGCGCTCTCGCACCTCCAGCTCCGCGCCCTCACCGCCCTGCGCGCCGGGGACGTCACCGACGAGGAGGAGCGCAGCCATCTCGAAGCGCTGCTCCTGCTGTCGGTCAACGGCGTCGCCGCCGGCCTCCAGAACACCGGCTGATGACGGAGGCCGGACCCGCGGCGACCGGCGACCGGCCGCGAGGTGCTCAAGGGGCGCAGCGTCGTCCACATGGCCAAATCCCTGGGCTGAGGAATCGGGCCGGGCACGGCGGACGTTGAACGCGGCGTGACCGGACCGGAGGAACGCCTGGCCGAGGACCGCGCCGGCACGCTGGAGCTCATGGCGTCGCTGCGCCGCGACTGGGACGGCGTCGTCGAGGCGTCGGCGCAGACCGGGGTGGACGACGAGCACGACCCGGAGGGCGCCACGATCGCCTTCGAACGCGCACGGATCGAGGCGTCCCTGAGCCGGGCCCAGGCCCACCTGGACGAGATCGACGGCGCGCTGCGCCGGCTCGCCGACGGCGCCTACGGAGTCTGCGAGCGCTGCGGCGGCCCTATCGCGGCGGAACGCCTGGCCGCCCGGCCGACGGCCCGCACCTGCGTCGCCTGCGCCTGATCGCCGTGGTCGCGGTCTAGGACGGCCAGCTGGGCTTGCGCTTCTCGTTGAACGCGGCGATGCCCTCGCGGCGGTCGGCGGAGAAGGCGACGGTGCGCCAGGCGTTGTCCTCCAGGTCGAGGCCCGCCTCCAGGGAGACGCCGGCGCCGAGGCGCATGGCGCGCTTGGCGGCGCGGACGGCCGTGGGGGAGTTCTTCGCGATCACCTGGGCGATGCCGAGGGCCTCCTCGCGGGCCGTCCCGGCGGGCACCTTCCGGTCGGCGAGGCCGTACTCCAGGGCCTCCTCGATGCCGAGGCGGCGGCCGGTGAACACCAGGTCGGCGGCCCTGCCGGGGCCGAGCTTGCGCAGCGCCAGCTGCGTCCCGCCGCCGCCGGGGACGAGCCCGACGCCCACCTCGGGCAGTCCGAACACGGCCGACTCGTCCGCCACGATCAGGTCGGCGGACAGCGCGAACTCGCAGCCGCCGCCCAGCGCGTAGCCGTGCACCGCCGCGATCACCGGCTGCGGGAGGTTCAGGACGCCGCCGAACGCCGCGCGGAAGACGGGCCGCTGCGCGAGGAGGTCCTCGTCGGACATCGAGTTGCGTTCCTTGAGGTCGGCGCCGACGCAGAACGCCTTCTCGCCCGCCGCGCTCAGCACCACCGCGCGGGCGGACGCGTCCGCCGCGACCTCCGCGCACACCGCGGCCAGCCGCCGCGCCATCGCCGTCGACAGGGCGTTGAGGGCCTCGGGCCGGTCCAGCACGATCTCCGCGACGTGCCCGTCGCGCCGCAGCGTCACACCATCCATGGGGCGACCCTAGCCGTGCCCGCGCCGCTCGGGGCGGCCGGGGAGTACGGGAGACCGGGGGGCTCGTGAGGTTGGATGGACGGGTGAGCGAATCGTCTTATGGGAACCTCGACCGCCCGCCGCTGCACGAGGCGGCGCTGCAGCGCGCGCTCGTCCAGGAGGGCGGGCTGTGGCGGGAGGTGCGCGTCGTGCCGGAGACCGGGTCGACCAACGCCGACCTCGCCGTCCGGGCCCGCGAGGGGGCGCCGGAGGGGACGGTGCTGGTGACCGAGCTGCAGACGGCGGGCCGGGGGCGGCTCGGCCGGCCCTGGACGGCGCCGCCGCGCTCGGGGCTGATGTTCTCGATGCTGCTGCGGCCGGACGTGCCGGTGCCGCTGCTCGGCTGGCTGCCGCTGCTGACGGGCGTCGCGGTCGCCACGGCGGTCCGCCGGATGACCGCGTTCGCCGAGTCGGGGGAGGGGTTCTTCGGCGGCGCCGGCGGCGACGCGACGGTGGACGCCCGGCTGAAGTGGCCGAACGACCTGCTGGTCGGGGACCGCAAGCTCGCCGGGATCCTCGCCGAGAAGGTCGACGGCGCGCTGATCGTCGGCGTCGGGCTGAACGTGGGGCTGCGCGAGGAGGAGCTGCCGGTGCCGACCGCGACGTCCCTGGCGATCGAGGGCGCGCCGCTCACCGACCGGGCGCCGCTGCTGCGCGCGATCCTGCGCGAGATGCGGACCTGGTACGGCGAGTGGACGATGCTGGGCGGCGATCCGGAGTCCAGCGGGCTCCGCACCGCCTACAAGGACCTGTGCGCGACGCTCGGCCGCCGCGTCCGGGTGGAGCTGCCGGCGGAGCAGACCCTGGAGGGGACGGCGCGGGACGTCGACGGGTCGGGCCGGCTGGTGGTCGAGGGGCCCCGCGGTGACGTCGCGGTGAACGCCGGCGACGTGGTGCACGTCCGGTGAACACCGCAGGTCGGTGCGCTGCGTCACGTCGGATCTGCAACGATATGGGGGGTACCGATTCACGACGCCGGCGGCGGGATCCCCGCGCGCCGGCGGACTGAGGGGCGGAAGATGGCGCGCGGACTGCCGGATCCTAAGGAGATCGAGGAGCTGCTCCTCGGCGGCGAGCTCCGCTACACGCGCGTCGACACCGTCCGGCTGTCGGGGGTGTCGCGGGAGTTCACCGGGCGGCTGTGGCGGGCGTTCGGGTACCCGTCGATGCCGGACGACGCGGTCGCCTACACCGAGGGCGACGTGGCGGCGCTGTGCCGGATCCGGCGGCTCATGGAAGAGGGCGTGCTGGACGAGGAGGGCGTGATCCGCCTCATCCGGGCGTTCGGGCAGACCATGACGCGGCTCGCGGAGTGGCAGGTCAGCCTGATGAAGGAGATGATCGCGCCGGACCCGAACGAGGCGCCGTCCGCGGAGGCGGTCGGCACGATCGTGGAGATCGCCGACAAGCACATCGACGCGTTCGAGCCGCTGGTGGTGCACGCGTGGCGGCGGCAGCTGGCCGCGGCGGGGACGCGGGCGATCGCGTCGGCGGCGACCCGGGAGAACGGGGACCCGGCCGGCCGCCCGCTGACCACCGTCGGGTTCGCGGACATGGTGTCGTTCACGCAGGTCAGCCGGGAGCTGGAAGAGATCGAGCTGGCCCGGGTGGTGGAGTGGTTCGAGGAGACCGCCGCCGACATCATCGCCGCGTGCGGGGGCCGGCTGGTGAAGACGCTGGGCGACGAGGTGCTGTTCAGCGCCGAGTCGCCGGCGGTCGGCGCGGAGATCGCGCTGACGATCGCGGCGGCGATCCAGGACGAGACGGAGGTGCCGGACGTGCGGGTCGGCGTGGCGCACGGGCCGGTCCTGCCGCTGATGGGCGACGTGTTCGGCACCACGGTGAACCTCGCGGCGCGGCTGACGGCGCTGGCCCGGCCGGGCTCGGTGGTGATCGACAGCGAGCTGGCGGCGCGGCTGGAGTCCGAGCCGGCCTACGCGGTCACCCGGATCGTCCGGCGGCCCGTCCAGGGGCTCGGCATCGTGCAGCCGTTCGTGCTGCGCCGCGCGCCGCGTCCCCAGGACGGGCCGCCGGGCGACGGCGGCCGCTAGGCCGGGTCACACCGGCTTGCTGATCTCCTCGCCGGGCGCGTCGGTGAGGCGCTGCAGGTAGTTCTGCTCGCCCAGGGCCTGCACCAGGCTCAGCTCGGTCTCCAGGTAGTCGATGTGGTACTCCTCGTCGGCGAGGATGTCCTCGAAGATCCGCGCGGACGTGACGTCGCCGCGCGAGCGCATCAGCTCGATGCCGGGCCGCAGCCGCGCGACGGCCTCCATCTCGACCTCGAGGTCGGCCTTGAGCTGCTCGACGACGGTCTGGCCGATCCGCAGGGTGCCGAGCTTCTGGTAGTTCGGCAGGCCCTCCAGGAACAGGATCCGGTCGGTGAGCCGCTCGGCGTGCCGCATCTCGTCGATCGACTCGTCGCGGGTGTGCTTCGCTATCCGGGTGAAGCCCCAGTTCTCCTGCATCTTGGAGTGCAGGAAGTACTGGTTGATGGCCGTCAGTTCCGCGGTGAGCTGCTCGTTGAGCAGCGCGATGATGTCCTTGTCGCCTTCCATGCGCCTCATGCTTCCACAGTGGGCAGCCTTGATCGCCGCAGCGGCACGTGTTCGCCGGTCGGTGGCGGCCGTGCGGGTGATGGCGGCGGCTCAGGCGGCGGTGGGCGGCGCGGCTCCCTTCGCGGCGGGCGGGACGATCCCTTCCGCGGCGGCCGGCTCCACGGTGGCCGGGGTGCCGGGCGCGTCGGGGACGGCGGCGAGGGGCAGCGGGCCGCCGGTCAGGGCGTCGGCGAACTCGCTCGCGGTGCGGTACTGGCTGACCATCGCGTGCAGCCGCTTGGTGCAGGAGCCGCAGCCGGGCTTGAAGCCGCAGGCCGCCTTGACCTCCTTGGCCGTGCCGCAGGCGCCGCCGGCCAGGCAGCCGTGCACGTCGTCCTCCGTGATCGCGTTGCAGACGCAGACGTACATCCGGTGGGGAACCTTCCGTGCGACCAACTGGACCGGCGTGCCTGACCTAGCCCTTTAGGGCACCCTCATTAAGGTAAGGCTCCCCTAAGGTAACCCACCGATGTCCGATCTGGCCAGTGGGCTCCCAATCGGTGTGATTCAGCCCTCATGGGGAAGGGCTTCCGTCGGCACGACGGGAGGGCGGGACAGTGGCACAGGTATGGCCGGGCGATGCGTACCCCCTCGGAGCCCGGTTCGACGGCGCGGGCACGAACTTCGCCGTCTACTCCGAGGCGGCCGAGCGGGTGGAGCTCTGCCTGTTCGACGGACCGACGGGCGATGGAGAGGAGACGCGGCTGGCGCTGCCGGAGGTCGACGCGTTCGTCTGGCACGGATACCTCCCCGGGGTGATGCCGGGCAGGCGGTACGGGTTCCGGGTGCACGGGCCGTACGATCCGCCGCGCGGCCTGCGGTGCAACCCGGCCAAGCTCCTGCTCGACCCCTACGCGCAGGCGATCGAGGGACGCGTCGACTGGGACGAGTCGTGCTTCGGCTACCGGTTCGGCGACCCGTGGTCGAGCAACGACCTGGACTCGGCGGAGCACACGATGCGCTCGGTGGTCGTCAGCCCGTACTTCGACTGGGGCGACGACCGCCCGCCGCGGATCCCCTACCACGAGACGGTGATCTACGAGGCGCACGTCAAGGGGCTCACCGCCCGGCATCCGGACATCCCGCCGGCGCTGCGCGGCACCTACGCCGGCCTCGCCCACCCGGTGATCATCGACCATCTGAAGTCGATCGGCGTCACGGCGGTGGAGTTGATGCCGGTGCACCAGTTCGTCCACGACGACGCGCTGATCCAGCGGGGGCTGCGCAACTACTGGGGCTACAACACCATCGGGTTCTTCGCGCCGCACGGCGAGTACTCCTCGTCGGGGGAGCGCGGCGAGCAGGTGCTGGAGTTCAAGGCGATGGTGAAGGCGCTGCACGAGGCGGACATCGAGGTGATCCTCGACGTGGTCTACAACCACACCGCCGAGGGCAACCACCTCGGGCCGACGCTGTCGTTCCGGGGGATCGACAACGCCTCGTACTACCGGCTGACCGAGGGCGACCAGCGCTACTACATGGACACCACGGGCACCGGGAACAGCCTGCTGATGCGCAGCCCGCACGTCCTGCAGCTGATCATGGACTCGCTGCGGTTCTGGGTGACGGAGATGCACGTCGACGGGTTCCGCTTCGACCTGGCGGCGACGCTGGCCCGCGAGCTGCACGAGGTGGACCGGCTGTCGGCGTTCTTCGACCTCGTCCAGCAGGACCCGGTGGTCTCACAGGTCAAGCTGATCGCCGAGCCGTGGGACGTGGGGGAGGGCGGCTACCAGGTCGGCAACTTCCCGCCGCTGTGGACGGAGTGGAACGGCAAGTACCGCGACACGATGCGCGACTACTGGCGCGGGCAGCCGGGCGCCATGCCCGGCTTCGCGTCCCGGCTGACCGGGTCGTCCGACCTGTACGCCGACGACGGCCGCCGCCCGATCGCCTCGATCAACTTCGTGACCTGCCACGACGGGTTCACCCTGCACGACCTGGTGTCGTACAACGGCAAGCACAACGACGCCAACGGCGAGGCCAACCGGGACGGCAGCGACGACAACCGCTCGTGGAACTGCGGCTACGAGGGCCCGGTCGACGACCTCGACATCGTCGCGCTCCGCGAGCGGCAGAAGCGCAACTTCCTGACCACGCTGTTCCTGTCGCAGGGCGTCCCGATGCTGCTGCACGGCGACGAGCTGGGCCGCACCCAGCAGGGCAACAACAACGCCTACTGCCAGGACACCGAGATCTCCTGGGTCGACTGGACCGGCCTGCACGAGGAGACGTTCTTCGACGAGCGCGGGCCGCTGCTCGACTTCGTCCGGCGGCTGTCGAAGCTGCGGACCGAGCACCCGGTGTTCCGGCGCCGCCGGTTCTTCGTCGGCGACCGGCCGTCCGCGGCGCGGGGAGCCGATTCCAGCGCGCTGCCCGACCTGGTGTGGTTCACGCCCAGCGGCGACGAGATGGACGACGAGGACTGGACCGCCGGGTTCAACAAGTCGCTGAACGTGTTCCTCAACGGCGAGGCGATCGGCGAGCCCGACCGGCGCGGCCGGCAGGTCCGCGACGACTCGTTCCTGCTGCTGGTCAGCGCGCACGACGGGGAGCTGACGTTCGCGCTGCCGCCCGCCGCGTACGGCCAGATGTGGGCCAAGGTGCTCGACACCGCCGACCCGTTGCTCGCCGAGGAGGAGTCCCCCGTGGTCAAGGCCGGAGAGTCCGTGCGGGTCGCCGCCCGCTCCATCCAGGTGCTGCGCCGTGTCTGACGACGTTCCCCCCGAGCGGGTTCCCCCCGAGCAGACCGCACCCCCGTCCGGCACGTACCGGCTCCAGCTGCGCGGCACGCCCGACGGCCGCTTCGGGTTCGACGAGGCCGCCGCGCTGGCCCCCTACCTGGCGGCGCTGGGCGTGTCGCACGTGTACCTGTCGCCGATCCTGCAGGCCGCGCCCGGATCCACGCACGGCTATGACGTGGTCGACCACTCGAAGCTGTCGGACGAGCTGGGCGGCGGCGAGGCGTTCGGTGCGATGGCGCAGCGGTTCCGCGCGCACGGGCTGCGGGTGCTGGTCGACATCGTCCCGAACCACATGGCCGTGCCGGTGCCGCCCGACCTGAACCTGCCGCTCAACGCCGTCCTGGCGGAGGGGCCGTCGTCGCCGTACGCCAAATGGTTCGACGTCGACTGGGACGCGGGCGGCGGGCGGATCGTCCTGCCCGGGCAGGGGGAGCCGAACTACCGCCGGTTCTTCGACATCTCGGGGCTGATCGGGCTCCGGCAGGAGGACCCGGAGGTCTTCGAGCGGACGCACGCGCTGCTGCTCGGCCTGGTCGGGCAGGGGCTGGTGGACGGCCTGCGCGTCGACCACCCGGACGGCCTCGCCGAGCCGCGCGGCTACCTGCGCCGCCTCGCGGACGCCCTGCCGGATCCCGGGCCGGACGCCGGGCCGGACCACTGGCTGCTGGTGGAGAAGATCACCGAGGGGGAGGAGCGGCTGCCGGTGGACTGGCCGTGCGCGGGCACGACCGGCTACGACTCGCTCGGCATGATCGGCGGCCTGTTCGTCGACCCGGCCGGGGAGAAGCCGCTCACCGACCTCTACGTGGCGCTGACCGGCGGCCCGGCGGGTTTCGAGGAGGTCGAGCGCGACGCGCGCCTGCACGCCGCGACGCACGGCATGAAGCCGGAGATGGACCGGCTCATGCGCGTCCTCACCCGCGTGGTGGGGCGGCGTGACCCGGACCTCGAACGGGCCTTGCGGGAGCTGCTCGTGGCGATGCCCGTCTACCGCGCCTACGTCGTCCCCGGTGAGGACCCGCCGCCGCAGGCCGTGGGCGTCCTGAACGAGGCCGCCCAGAGAGCGCGCGGACACCTGCCGGAGGATCTGCATCCCGCATTGGAAACGGTGGTGGACCTGGCGCTCGGACGGGGTGAGAAGTCCGATCCCGAGTTCATCGTGAGGTTCCAGCAGACGTCGGCCCCGCTGGCCGCCAAGGGCGTGGAGGACACCGCCTTCTACCGCTGGAACCGCATGGCCGCGCTGAACGAGGTGGGCGGCGACCCCGGACGCTTCTCCGTGAGCCAGGTCGACTTCCACGCCCACTGCATCCGGCTCGCGCGGGACTGGCCGTCCACGATGACGACGCTGTCCACGCACGACACCAAGCGCCAGGAGGACGTGCGGGCGCGGCTGGCCGTCCTGTCGGAACTGCCGGAGGAGTGGGCCGACGCGGTGAACCGGTGGCGCTCCTGGTGGGGGCCCGCCGAGTCGCCGATGGAACCCGACCTGGAATACCTGTTGTGGCAGACGCTCGTGGGCGCGTGGCCGATCACGCCCGACCGTCTGCAGGAGTTCCTCGTCAAGGCCATGCGCGAAGCCAAGACGCGGACATCCTGGGCGGACCAGGACCCCGCCTATGAGAACGGGGCCCTCGGCTACGCGCGGCGCGTCCTGGAGGACCCCGACCTGGTCACCGACGTGACCGCGTTCGTCGCGCGGCTCGACCCGTACGCGCGGGTGAACGCGCTGGGGCAGAAGCTCGTCCAGCTGGCGATGCCGGGCGTCCCCGACGTCTACCAGGGCTGCGAGCTGACCGGCCTGGCGCTGGTCGATCCCGACAATCGGAGGCCGGTCGACTACGGGCGCCGCCGCGAGCGGCTGCACCGGCTCGACACCGGCCGCCCGCCCAAGGACGTCGACGACGAGAAGCTGCTGGTGACGTCGCGGACGCTGCGGCTGCGCCGGTCGCATCCGCGGTGGTTCGGCCCTCCGGCGGGCCATGAGCCGATCCCCGTCGCCGGGCCCGCCGCCGACCACGTCGTGGCGTTCCGGCGGGGCGGCGCCGTCGCGCTCGCCACCCGGCTGCCGGCCGGCCTGGAGCGCCGGGGCGGCTGGGACGGGACGGAGGTGGACGTCGGCCGGCAGGGCTGGCGCGACGTCCTCACCGGCGTCACGCACTGGGGCCCGCGCCTGGACGCCGCCGCCGTGTTCGCGCATCTGCCCGTCGCGCTGATCGTCCCCCGGGAGATCGACAGGTGAGTAAGCGTTTCGAGGTCTGGGCCCCCGAGGCCCGGCAGGTCGACGTCGTCGTCGCCGGCGCCCGGCATCCCATGGCGCGGGTGGAGGGACGGTCCGGCTGGTGGGCGGCCGAGATCGCCGGCGCCGGGCACGGCACCGGCTACGGCTTCGCCCTGGACGGCGCCGCCGAGCCCCTTCCCGATCCGCGTTCCCTGTGGCAGCCCGACGGCGTCCACGGCCCCAGCCACGTCTACGAGCACGGCCGGTTCGACTGGACGGACGGCCAATGGCGCGGGCGCCCGCTCCCCGGAAGCGTCCTGTACGAGATGCACGTCGGCACGTTCACCCCGGAAGGGACGTTCGACGCGGCGATCGAGAGGCTCGACCATCTCGTCGCGCTCGGAATCGACGCCGTGGAGATCCTCCCCGTCGCGTCCTTTCCCGGGCACCACGGGTGGGGTTACGACGGCGCCTGCCTATGGGCGCCCCACGAACCCTATGGCGGCCCCGATGGGCTGAAGCGTTTCGTGAACGCCGCCCATACGCGCGGCCTCGCCGTCGTACTCGACGTCGTCTACAACCATCTCGGGCCCGACGGTAACCACCTGGGCGACTACGGCCCCTACTTCACCAGTGCGCACAGCACCCCTTGGGGTGACGCGGTCAACTTCGACCAGGACGGCTCGGACGGGGTACGCGCCTTCGCCATAGAGAACGCGTTGATGTGGCTGCGCGACTACCACTTCGACGGGCTGCGTCTGGACGCCGTCCATGCCATCACCGACCACAGTGCCGTCCACATATTGGAAGAGATGGCGGGCGCGGTATCGGCTTTGTCCGCGCATCTGGGACGCGAGTTGTTCCTCATAGCGGAATCCGACCTGAACGACCCGCGCCTGGTCACGTCCAGGGAAGCGGGCGGACACGGGCTCGACGCGCAGTGGAGCGACGATTTCCACCACGCCCTGCACGCCGCGCTGACGGGCGAACGGCAGGGCTATTACTGCGACTTCGGTTCCATGGAAACCCTCAAAAAGGCGCTCACCCGCGTGTTCGTGCACGACGGGACGATGTCGACCTACCGGGGGCACCGTCATGGCCGTCCCGTGGACGTCGAAATGATGCCGGCGCACCGGTTCCTCGGTTTTCTGCAGAACCACGACCAGGTCGGTAACAGGGGCGCAGGGGACCGTATAGGCGCCGTCCTCGCCGGGAATGGACTGTCCCCAGGACTGCTCAAGGCGGGCGCGGCACTGCTCGTCCTGGCGCCGTTCACGCCCATGCTCTTCATGGGCGAGGAATGGGGCGCGTCCACGCCCTGGTGCTACTTCACCGACCACCGCGACCCGGACCTGGCGCGGGCCGTCAGCGAGGGGCGGCGCAGGGAGTTCTCCCGGCATGGCTGGACCGGCGAGGTCCCCGATCCACAGGCTGTGGACACCTTCCGGCGGTCCGTCCTCGACTGGGAGGAGCCCGCCAAGGACCCGCACGCCGGCCTGCTGGACTGGCACCGGTCGCTGATCGCGCTGCGCCGCGAACGGCCGGAGCTGAACGACCCGCGGCTGGCCGCCGCGTCGGTCGAGGTCGGCCCCGATAACGGCACTGGCGACGCCGGAACCGGGCGCTGGCTGACGATGCGGCGCGGCGCCCTGCGCATCGCGGTGAACCTGGGGGACGGGACCGTCCGGCTCCCGCTGCCGGACGGCGAGGGCCGCGTACTGCTCGCCTCAGATCCGGCAATACGGATGGAAAGCGGCGTCAACGGCGATTCCCATTCGCGGGCGCTGACCCTTCCCGGAGCGTCGGCGGCCGTTCTCGGGTGACCGTTCGCGGCGCCGCGCGGACCGCCCGGCGGGCGGCGGCCGGAGGCGCGATGCCCGCCTTGATCCCGCTTCTCCCCGGTTGATGGGTGTTCGAGGATGTACTACGAGTGGCAAACCGCAGGTCAAGAGCGCGGCGGCACCCGGGAAACGTTCAAGAATGGCCATACGATCGGTTCATGACCTCAGTACTGCTCGCCGAGGACGACACGTCCATCTCCGAGCCTCTCGCCCGCGCGCTGCGTCGCGAGGGGTACACCGTCGAAGTCAGTCCGGACGGTCCGCAGGCGCTCGAGCGGGCGCTCGGGGGCGGCGTGGACCTGATCGTCCTCGATCTGGGCCTGCCCGAGCTGGACGGCCTGGAGGTGGCCCGCCGGGTCCGTGCCGAGGGGCATGGAGTTCCGATCCTGATCCTGACCGCCCGGGCCGACGAGGTCGACACCGTCGTCGGCCTCGACGCGGGCGCCGACGACTACGTCACCAAGCCGTTCCGGCTGGCCGAGCTGCTCGCCCGGGTCCGCGCGCTGCTGCGCCGCGGCAGCACCGAGACCCCGATCGTCCAGGGGGTGCGGATCGACGCCGAGTCGCGCCGCGCCTGGATGGGCGACCAGGAGCTGCAGCTGACCACCAAGGAGTTCGACCTGCTGCGCGTCCTCGTCCGGGACGCCGGCAAGGTCGTGACCCGCGAACAGATCATGCGCGAGGTGTGGGACACCAACTGGTGGGGTTCCACCAAGACCCTCGACATGCACATCTCCTGGCTGCGCCGCAAGCTCGGCGACGACGCCGGCAGTCCCCGCTACATCACCACGGTGCGGGGCGTCGGCTTCCGGTTCGAACGCGGCGACTGACAGGCCCGTACCGGCCGCCATGGCCGCGCGGTCAGCCCCCGGGCCTTCCCGAGAGGCCCGGGGCGCCCCGCCCGGGCGTGGCCCCACCATAAGGAGCCCAGATGAGGCGCCGACTCCTCCTGTCGACGCTCGCGGTGGCGGTGGTCGCGATCCTGTTGCTCGGCATACCCCTCGCCTACGCCGCCCACAAGCTCATCTACGAGGGAGCCGCGCAGTCCCTCGACCGGGAGGCGTCCGCCATCGCCGGCGGCGTCGCCTACACCCTCGAGTCGCGCCAGCCCGTCACCGGCGGCGCGATCGCGCGGGAGTACCCCGGGCGGCACATCGCGGTGACCCTGCCGGACGGCCGCGCCGTCGAGGCGGGCCCGCGCCCGGTGCCGGGCGCGCGGCAGCTCACCGCCGCGGCGTCCGGGCAGGGCGTGCGGGTGCGGATGTCGCGGCCCGCCTCCCAGCTGAAGGACCAGGAACTGCGGCTGCTGCTGTTCATCGGCAGCCTCGCGCTGCTCGGCGTCGCCGTCACGGTGGGCCTGGCGATGGTCCAGGCGCGCAAGCTCACGCTGCCGCTGCAGGACCTCGCCGAGACCGCCGACCGGCTCGGCACGGGCAACGCCCGGCCGCGGCGCCGCCGCTACGGCATCCCGGAGGTCGACCGGGTCGCCGAGGTGCTGGACCGCAGCGCGGTCCGCATCGCCGACCTGCTCGCCTCCAGCCGCGAGTTCGCCTCCGACGCCTCGCACCAGCTGCGCACGCCGCTGACGGCGCTGTCGATGCGGCTGGAGGAGATGATCGAGGCGGCCGACTACCCCGACGTCGTCCGGGAGGAGGGCGCCGCGGCCGTCGCGCAGACCGAGCGGCTCGTCGCCGTCGTCGAGCAGCTGCTCGCCCGCGCCCGGCACGACCGCACCGGCGGCGCCGTCGCGTCCCCGATCGACGACATCATCCGCCAGCAGGTGGAGGAGTGGCGGCCGATCTTCCGGCGGGACGGCCGGGACGTGCGGATCGTCGGCGAGCAGGGCCTGGTCGGCATGACCAACCCGGAGGGGCTGTCGCAGATCGTCGCGACGCTGCTGGACAACTCGCTGATGCACGGCGCCGGAACCGTCACCATCCACACCAAGCCGGGCGCCAGCTCGGTCGTGGTGGAGGTCGGCGACGAGGGGCAGGGCATCCCGCCGGAGCTGGAACCGCGGATCTTCGAACGCAGCGTCAGCGGCGGCCGCGGCACCGGCCTCGGCCTCTACCTGGCCCGCTCGCTGGCGGTCGTGGACGGCGGGCGGCTGGAGCTGCTGCAGTCCCGTCCGGCGGTGTTCGGGGTGTTCCTGCGCGAGGCCGCCGAGGCCCGGCTGGCCGGCGAGCGCGTCGTCCTCGGGCCTGCCTGAGGCGGGCAGGACGGCAGGTCAGGGAGACCCGCGGGTCAGGAGAACTGGGCGTAGTCGCCCGCGGTGTCCTGGTCGAGCGGGTGCCCGAGGCGCCCGCCCGGTCCGGCCGGGCCGGGCGGGAAGGGCCTGCTGCCCGCGGCGTGCGCCCCGGGGCCCTCGGGCAGCCCCGACGCCGGGTCGACCGGCGGCGCGCTCGCGGGCAGGAACACCCACTTCTTGTACGACCAGAAGCGGAACAGCGTGGCGACGGCGGTGCCGATCACCAGCGAGATGTTGTACGGGATCGCGCCGGTCAGGCCCAGCACGTAGTGGGTGAAGCCGATGAACATCTCCGTGATCACCAGGCCGACGCCGTTCAGCGCGAAGAACAGCGCGTACTCGCGGCCGAGCCCGGTGCGGTCGCGGTGCCGGAACGTCCAGTACCGGTTCGCGAGGTAGGCGAACGTCGTCGCGACGATGGTCGCCACACCGTTGGAGGTCAGCGGCCCCATGCCGAGGCCGCTGTTCATCCCGTTGCCGATGCCGACCGTGATCACGAAGGCGATCGCGCCCACGCTGCCGAACTGGGCGAGCTCGCGCAGCAGGTGCGCGAAACGCCGGTGGAGAGAGGCGACCAGGCTCACGAAGGGGAACCGTCCTTCCGGACCTCGGCTGGTGGTGCCGCTGCCGATGGCGCGGCGGCTGCTACGGGAGCACAACGAGGATAGACGCCCCCGGCCCCCGCGGCGTCGGAACATGAACGTTCAGGGCTCTCCTCCCGTTCCCTGCCCCGCGTCCGGTGGCCCACACACCTACGACGCCCGGAACGGGTGATTCGTTCGGTTCGAGGGCCCGATAGCCTTCTGACGTGAGCATTCCAGGTCGGCACCCATCGAACGGGGAGGACCCGCAGCGCCCCCCGGACCGGTCCCCCCGGCGTGACATGCCCGTCGTCGGAATGGCGGGAGGCGGCCAGCTGGCGCGGATGACCCAGCAGGCCGCGATCGCCCTCGGCGTGCCGCTGCGCGTCCTCGCGGGCGCGCCGGACGAGTCGGCGGCCAGGGCCGTCGCGGACGTCCGGATCGGCGACGACCGCGCCCTCGACGACCTGATGGCGTTCGCCGAGGGCTGCGACGTGGTGACCTTCGACCACGAGCACGTCCCCGGCCCGCACATCGCGAAGCTGGAGGAGTCCGGGACGCCGTGCCGGCCGGGCTCGGCCGCCCTCGCGCACGCCCAGGACAAGCTGGTCATGCGGGAGCGGCTCAGCGCGTCCGGCGTGCCCTGCCCCGCCTTCGCGCCGCTGCCGTCGTCCGCGCCGATGCCGGCGCTGGAGGCGTTCGGGCACGAGCACGGCTGGCCGCTGGTGCTGAAGGCGACCCGCGGCGGCTACGACGGCAAGGGCGTCTGGGTCGTGGACAGCCTCGGCGTCGAGACGGTCGAGCTGGTCGAGCGGCTGGCCGGCGGCGGCGTCGAGCTGATGGTCGAACAGCACGTTCCGTTCCGCCGGGAGCTGGCCGCGCTGGTCGCGCGCTCGCCCTACGGGCAGGGCGCCGCGTACCCGATCGTGGAGACCGTCCAGAAGGACGGCATCTGCGTCGAGGTGATCTCGCCGGCGCCGGGGCTGTCCGGCGAGCTGGCCGCCGAGGCGCAGAGCCTCGCCCTGCGGATCGCCGACGAGCTGGGCGTCGCCGGGCTGCTCGCGGTCGAGCTGTTCGAGACCGAGGCGCCGCGGACCGGCCGGCAGGGCAGCGGGCGCGGCCTGCTGGTCAACGAGCTGGCGATGCGCCCGCACAACTCCGGGCACTGGACGATCGAGGGCGCCCGCACGTCCCAGTTCGAGCAGCACCTGCGCGCCGTCCTGGACCTGCCGCTCGGCTCCACCGAACCGACCGCCCGCTACACGGTGATGGCGAACGTCCTCGGCGGCGACGACCCCGACGTCTACCCTCGCTACATCCACGTGATGGCGCACGACCCGGGCGTCAAGGTGCACATGTACGGCAAGGAGTCCCGCCCCGGACGCAAGATCGGGCACGTCACCGTGCTCGGCGACGACCTGGCCGACCTGCGCGAACGCGCCCGGCACGCGGCCGACTACCTGCGCTGGGGTCCGGCGATGAAGGAGCACACATGAGCAGCCCGCTCGTCGGCGTGGTGATGGGCAGCGACTCCGACTGGCCGGTCATGAAGGCCGCCGGGGAGGCCCTTGAGGAGTTCGGCGTCCCCTACGAGGCCGATGTCGTGTCCGCGCACCGGATGCCGCACGACATGATCGCCTACGGCGAGCAGGCCGCCGGGCGCGGGCTCCGCGCGATCATCGCCGGCGCAGGCGGAGCCGCCCACCTGCCCGGCATGCTCGCCTCCGTGACACCGCTGCCGGTGATCGGCGTCCCCGTCCCGCTGAAATACCTCGACGGCATGGACTCGCTGCTGTCGATCGTGCAGATGCCCGCCGGCGTCCCGGTCGCGACGGTCGCGGTCGGCGCGGCCCGCAACGCCGGGCTGCTGGCCGTCCGCATCCTCGCCGCGTCCGACGAGGCCCTCCAGGCGAAGATGAAGGACTTTCAGCAATCGCTGTACGACCAGGCCAAGGCGAAGGGCGAACGCCTCCGAGAGAGCCTCTGACGGCTCGGCCCGGCGCGTCCCTCAGTGCCGGCGGCTCCACTCCACGGCGGGGCAGCGGTCCATGACCACGTCGAGCCCGGCGTCCTTGGCGCGCCGGGCCGCCGCCTCGTCGACCACGTCCAGCGGCATCCACACGGCCTTCGCGCCCGCCGCGATCGCCTCGTCCACGACCGCCCCTGCGTGCTCGGCGCGCCGGTACACGCCGACGACGTCCACCTCGGACCCGTCCGGCACGTCCGCCAGCGAGGCGTAAGCCCGCTCGCCCAGCACGCTCTTCCCGGACGGATGCACCGGGATGATCCGCTTGCCGCGCCGCTGCAGCAGCCGCGCCTGGTTGTGGACCTCGCGCCCCGGATTGTCGCCGAGCCCCACGAACGCCCACGTCCTGGACTCGCCCAGCAGCCGGCTGATCACATCCGGATCGGCATAGACATCACCCATGCCCGAAACAACACCCCTGCCCCGCCGATCGTTCCCGCGCTCGTCAGGGGCGGCCTAGGGCGCGGTAGTTCCAGGACGCGGCGCGCCAGCGTTCGGGATCGAGGGCGTTGCGGCCATCCACGATGTTGCGCTCGGCCACGACCCGCGCGACCGCCGTCGGGTCCATGTCGCGGAACTCCTGCCATTCGGTCAGGAGCAGCACGACGTGCGCGCCGTGGACGGCGTCCAGCGCGGACGAGCCGAAATCCAGGGACGGCTGGGCGCGGCGGGCGTTGTCCATCGCGCGCGGGTCGTAGACGGTTACCTTCCCGCCCTGCGCGCGGATGGACGCCGCCACGTCCAGGGCGGGCGAGTCGCGCACGTCGTCGGAGTTCGGCTTGAACGCCGCGCCGAGCACCCCGACCGTCCGGTCGGCGAACGAGCCGCCGAGCAGCTGCCGGGCGAGGTCCACCATCCGGATGCGGCGCCGGATGTTGATCTCGTCGACCTCGCGCAGGAACGTCAGCGCCTGGTCGGCGCCCAGCTCGCCGGCGCGGGCCATGAACGCGCGGATGTCCTTGGGCAGGCAGCCGCCGCCGAACCCGAGGCCGGGGCCGAGGAACCGGCCGCCGATCCGGTCGTCGTACGACAGCGCCTCGGACAGCTTGGTCACGTCCGCGTGCGCTGCCTCGCAGACCTCCGCCATCGCGTTGATGAAGGAGATCTTGGTGGCCAGGAACGCGTTCGCCGACACCTTGACCAGCTCGGCGGTCGCGTAGTCGGCGGTGATGAACGGCGTGCCGTCGGCGATCATCGTCCGGTAGATCTCGCGGAGCACCTTCTCGGCGTGCTCGGCGGCGCCCTGCTCGGCGGGCAGCCCGGCGACGATCCGGTCCGGGCGCAGGGTGTCCTCGACGGCGAACCCCTCGCGCAGGAACTCGGGGTTCCACGCCAGCACGGCGTCGCCGCCCACCGGCGCGGCCTTCGCGACCGTCTCGGCCAGCCGCGCGGCCGTCCCGACCGGCACCGTCGACTTGCCGACGATCACGCAGGGCCGGTGCAGCAGCGGCGCCAGCTCGCCGATCGCGGCGTCCACGTAGGTGAGGTCGGCGGCGTACTCACCGGCCTTCTGCGGGGTCCCGACGCACAGGAAGTGGACGTCGCCGAACTCGGCGGCCTCCTCGTAGGACGTGGTGAACCGCAGCCGCCCGCTCTCCAGGCCCCGGCGCAGCACGGGCTCCAGCCCGGGTTCGTAGAACGGCAGGTCCCCGGCCGCGAGCCGGGCGATCCTGGCCGCGTCGGCGTCCAGGCCGAGCACCTCGAAGCCCAGGTCGGCCATGCAGGCCGCGTGCGTGGCGCCGAGGTAACCGGTTCCGATGACCGTCAGCCGCTGGGTCAAGGCGGGCTCCTTCCGGTTCGCTGCCGCCGTCCTCAGGCCCTAGTGAACCTTCCCCGAAGCGCGCCCGGGTACCGGCGGCGGCCGAGCGCAGTCTACTGGCCGGTAGCATCTGCGGTATGAGCCATGACTTTCCCGTGTACGCGCCGTCGGAGGAGCAGGAGCTGCTGCGGGCGACGGTGCGTGAGCTGGCGGATGCCAAGATCGCGCCGTTCGCGGCGGAGGTGGACGAGGAGTCGCGTTTCCCGCAGGAGGCCCTGGACGCGCTGGTCGCCAACGAGCTGCACGCGGTGCACGTGCCCGAGTCGTATGGGGGTGCGGGGGCGGATGCGCTGGCGACGGTGATCGTGATCGAGGAGGTCGCGCGGGCGTGTGCGTCGTCGTCGTTGATCCCGGCGGTGAACAAGCTGGGCACGGTTCCGGTGCTGCTGTCGGGGTCGGAGGAGCTCAAGCGCAAGTACCTGGGGCCGGTGGCGCGCGGTGAGGCGATGTTCTCCTATGCCCTGTCGGAGGCCGACGCCGGCTCGGACGCGGCGGGCATGAAGACCCGTGCGGTGCGTGATGGTGACGCGTGGGTGTTGAACGGCGCGAAGATGTGGATCACCAATGCAGGCGTGTCGGAGTACTACACGGTGATGGCGGTCACCGACCCGTCCGCCGGGGCGCGGGGAATCTCGGCTTTTGTGGTGGAGAAGTCCGATCCGGGGGTGTCGTTCGGGCCCAAGGAGCGCAAGCTGGGGATCAAGGGTTCCCCGACCCGGCAGGTGATCCTGGAGGACGTGCGGATCCCCGGTGATCGGATCATCGGCGCGGAGGGCACGGGGTTCAAGACGGCGCTGGCCACCTTGGACCACACCCGCATCACCATCGCCGCGCAGGCGCTGGGCATCGCCCAGGGCGCGCTGGACTTCGCGATCGGCTACGTCAAGGAACGCCGCCAGTTCGGCAAGCCGATCGGTGATTTCCAGGGTGTGCAGTTCATGCTGGCGGACATGGCGATGCGGTTGGAGGGCGCACGGCAGCTGACCTACCACGCAGCGGTCAAGTCCGAGCGGGCGATGCACGGTGAGAAGATCCCGGATCTGACGTTCGTGTCGTCGGCGTGTAAGGCGCTGGCCTCGGATGTGGCGATGGACGTCACCACCGACGCCGTGCAGCTGCTGGGCGGGTACGGGTACACGCGGGAGTTCCCGGTGGAGCGGATGATGCGCGACGCCAAGATCACCCAGATCTATGAGGGGACCAACCAGATCCAGCGGATGGTCATCGCCCGCCAGCTCCTCAAATAGCCGGCGGAGCACGACCGCGCCCCCGCGTCCGATACCCGGACCGGGGGCGCGTCCGTTATCACCGATTCGCGTGGGCGCCCGTAGCCTCCGGCTAGCTTCGCCCGGTGACCCCACCCGTCGAAGGCCAGCAGGCGGAACTCGCCGACCGGCTCGCCCGCCCCATGACCGGCGCGTTCGTCCTCGGCTCCGTCGACCTGCTGGTGGCCCTGATCTTCGCGTCCGTCGCGTTGATGCTCGACGCCACCGGTGCGCTCGCCCTGTCGCCGCTGGCGGCCGGCATGGGCACGGGGGCGCTGGTCTCCTGGGCCACCGGCGCCGGGACGGTGGCGCTGCGCAGGGCCCTCCGCCGAGGCGAGCAGCCGGACATGGCGCAGATCCGGCGCCACCTCCGCCTCCCTTACCTCCTGCGGAACATCGCGCCGATCCCGCCGGTGGTCCCTTCTGCGCGGCCCGGAACTGCTGCCCCTGCCTGGTGGCCTGGCAGCGCGGGCAGAAACCGCTCCGGCTGTGGCTGCGGGACCCGGACCGGCGGCGGGCGCTGCTGCCCGCCGCCGAACTCCTGGCCCTCGCGCAGGCGGTCTCCCACGGCCGCGAGGACGATCCGCGCATCGTCCCGATCGCCGAAGGGCTGCGCGGCCTCGCAGCGGACCCGTCCGCCGTCTGATCCGGCGGCGGTTCACAGCCGGGCGGGGAGGCCGAAGCGCTCGACCAGCGCGCTGTCGTGGAAGGCGGTCACGGCGGCGATGGCCTGGCCGCGCAAGGTGACGACCTGGATCGCGAAGGCCTCGCCGTCCTTGTACATCGCGAAACCGGGCTGCCCGTTGGCCCGGACGGGGACGAGGCGTGTCCGGGCGCCGCGCAGCCGGGCCTCCAGCAGCCGGAGGACGCTGTCGCGACCGGCGAACCACGACGGGTTGGGCGGCATCTCCCAGACCGCGTCCTCGGTCAGCAGCCGGGCCAGCGCGTCGATGTCGGCCCGCTCGAAGGCGTCGGCGTACCGGTCGAGCAGGTCGCGGCGCTCCGGCTCGGCCGGCTCGGCGATCTCGTCGGCGGCCGGTTCCAGCCGGTCCAGGCGGGCCCGGGCGCGCTGCAGCGTGCTGTTCACCGCGGTCGCGGTGAGGCCGAGCGCGTCGGCGGTCTCCTCCGCCGACCAGGCCAGCACGTCCCGCAGGATGAGCACCGTCCGCTGCTGCGCGGGCAGGTGCTGCAGCGCCGCGATGAGCGCCAGTCGCAGCCCGGCCCGTCCGGCCACGATGGCCGCCGGGTCGGCCTGCTCGTCGGCGATCGGCTCCAGCCACGGGATCTCCGGATCGCGCGGGTCCAGCGCGTTCGGGTCGGTGGACGGGCCGCCGAGCCCGGCCGGCAGCACCCGGCGGCTCCCGTGCCGCAGCGCGTTGAGGCAGGCGTTGGTGGCGATGCGGTAGAGCCAGGTGCGCATCGAGGCGCGGCCCTCGAAGTCCTGGTACGACCGCCAGGCGCGCAGGTAGGTCTCCTGCACGAGGTCCTCGGCGTCCTGCACCGACCCCAGCATCCGGTAGCAGTGGGTGAGCAGTTCCCGCCGGAACGGCCCGGTCAGTCGGACGAACTCGTCATGCGGCTGTTCGATCACGGTCAACCGATACACCTCCTTTCTTGTACAGACCCGCGAGGCCGCCGGATTCATCGGGTCGCGCCCGGTCGATTCCGCGGGGCCGCCGGTCGGTACAGGTATGAACAGGAAATGGGTTCTGGGGCTCACCTCGGCGGCCTCGGTGATGGTGGCGCTGGACGCCACCGTGGTGACGACGGCGTTGAGCCGGATCCGGCTGGATCTCGGCACCTCGATGGAACAGCTCGAATGGACGGTGAACGCCTACAGCCTGAGCTTTGCCGTCCTGTTGATGACCGGCGCCGTGCTGGGCGACCGGTTCGGGCGGCGGACGGTCTTCACGGCCGGGCTGGCGCTGTTCACGGCCGCCTCGGTGGCCTGCGCGCTCGCCCCGGACGTGGGCTGGCTGATCGCGGCGCGGGCGGTGCAGGGCACCGGCGCGGCGCTGGTGATGCCGCTGGCGATGGCGCTGCTCAGCGCCGCCTACCCACCGCCGGACCGGCCTAAGGCGCTGGGCCTGTTCGCCGGGCTCACCGGGCTCGCGGTGGTCGGCGGGCCCGTGGTCGGCGGCGCCGTCACCCAGGGGCTCGCCTGGGAGTGGATCTTCTGGCTCAACCTGCCGATCGGGCTGGCCGTCATCCCGCTGGTGCTGCGCCGCGTCCCGGAGAGCCGCGGCGGCGGGGAGGGCGTGGACGCCGGCGGGCTGCTGCTGGCGACCGGCGCCGCGCTCGGGCTGGTGTGGGGGCTGATCCGCTCGGACGCCGCCGGATGGGGCAGCGCCGAGGTCGTGGGCACGCTGGTCGCGGGCGCGGTCTGCGGTGTCGCCTTCGTGGCCTGGCAGCGGGCCGCCCGGCGGCCGATGGTGCCGCTGGAGCTGTTCCGGCTGCGCGGTTTCGCGGCGGGCAACGCCACAGGGGTGTTCATGTACGCGTCGCTCTATGGGTCTCTGTTCTTCGCGGCGCAGTACTTCCAGACCGCGCGGGGCGACACGCCGCTGGAGGCCGGCCTGCACCTGCTCGCCTGGACGGCGTCCGTGACGGTCGTCGCGCCGGTGGCGGGGCGCCTGGTGAACCGGACCGGGGCCCGGCCGCCGGCCGCGCTCGGACTGGCCTTGCAGGCGGCCGGCATGGGCTGGCTCGCGCTCGCCGCCACGCCGTCCGTGCCGTACTGGCAGCTGGTCGCGCCGATGCTCATCGCCGGCGCCGGAGTGAGCATGGCGATGCCCGCGGCCCAGGCGGCCGTGCTCAACGCGGTCGCGCCGCAGCAGATCGGCAAGGCGTCCGGCGTGTTCAACACCGGGCGGCAGCTGGGCGGGGTGTTCGGCGTCGCGGTGCTGGCCCTGGCGTTCGGCGGGGCGGGCAGTTACGCGGGACCCGCGCCCTTCTCCGACGGATTCGCCGCGGCGATCGCGGTCAGCGCCGCCCTCTCGCTCGCGGGCGCCTTCGCCGCCCTGGCCGTCCCGGGCCGGAAGGCCGCCGCCGCCCCCGCACCCGCCGAGCCCGTGCTCACGTCGAACCGCTGAACCCCCGGAAGGCGCCGGGGGATCGCAGCCGAGGCGGCGGTCGCCGAGGTCGGTGACCGCCGCCGCCGCCGTGGCCGGTCAGCTGTGGGTGATCTTGACGATGACCTTGCCGTCCTTCGTCATGCGCGGGCGGAAGGTGAGGCCGTTGACGGTCGAGGACGAGCTGGAACCGGTCCAGGAGGCGTCCATCGAGGTGACCATCTTGCTGTCGCGGCCCTGCGCGGTGAAGATCACCCGCGGGCCCTCGGTGCGGACGTCGATGCCGTCCAGGCCGTACTTCGGGTCGAGCGGGATCGTCTGCCCGTTGGCGACCTCGACCTCGCAGTCGGCGTCGTGGCAGGCCTGCAGGTCCGTGCCGTCCTTCGCGGCGCTCTTCCTGCCCTTCGGCGCCTTGCCGGACGGGCTCGCCGACGGCGAGGGCGAGGCGGCGTCCGGCGAGGCGGCCGAGGCGCTCGGGGACGGTACGGGCTCCTCCGCTGCGGTGAGCCGGGCGTGCGTCTGCGCGGCGCAGCCGCCGACGGCGAGCGCGGCGACGGCGGTCGTGGTGATCAGGCCGAGAAACCTTGTCGACATCCTGTGGACTCCTGACGGTGACTTCTCTGTGCATGCCTATCGCTACCCAGAGTAGTCGATCAAGAATCCGCCGCCGCGCCGCGGGCCTGCTGTAGTGCCAGGTCAGGAGGCGGGCAGCTCGTCCACGATCATGGTCTGCAGCACGCGGCCGAACTCTCCGTCACCGTCGGCGAGCGTCGCCTCGCACAGCGCCCCGCCCTCCGGGGACACGCTCAGCGACGCGGCCATGCACAGCCACTCGCCGACCGGGTCGCGGTGCAGGGCGACGGTGAGGTCGGTGTTGACGATCAGCCACTTGGACACGTCGAGCTGGCTGCCGACCCCGGACGCGCTGTCGGCCACCACCAGGGCGCGCACCAGCGGCGTGTCCGGCTCGCCCGCGACCAGCGGGACGCGGGAGCGGGCCCAGGTCGTCCCCGGGCCCGGCTGGAAGAACGAGCCCTCGACGGGCCGCCACTCCATCGCGGACAGGTAGCCGTGCGTGTGCAGACCGGTCGTCGTGAACGCCTTGCGCGCGTCGGGGAGCGGCGGCGGGGCGGGCGCGTGCACCGTGCCGGGGACCTCCGCGGGCGCCCTGCGGATCCGCCAGGCGGTGGCCCGCACGACCGTCCGCCCTTCGTGGGCCATCTCGCCTTCGAGCAGCGCGATCCGGCGGCCCGGGCGGACGACCCGCGTGGTGATCTCCAGTTCGGCGACCGGGACGGGGGACAGGATCTCCATCGTGACCCGGGCGATCCGGGTGCCCGGCATCGGCTCGGTGCGCTCGAAGGCCCGCCCCATCAGTCCGGCGACAGGGCCGGCGTGCTGCAGCGACGGCGACCACGGGCCGGCCGTCGCGCGGGTGCTCGCGAACCGCTCGCCGCCCGCCCGCTCGCCGCCTGCCCCCTCGCCGGCCGCCCGGCCGGGGCCGAGCGGCTCGTAGAACGCCTCCGGGATGTCACCGTCCACCGCCGTGCTCCTCTCCGCGGACTCCGTCCTAGAACGGCATTCTAGAGCGTCAGCGGCAGAGCTTCTCGGTCGCGGTCCCGGTGTCCAGCGCCGCTTCCGACGCCGGCGACGCGCTCGGCGACGGCGAGGCGACCCTCACCTTCTCCACCCCGTCCCAGTCGCCGCCCACCATCACCTGCACCCGCGACCCCAGCGAGGCGACCTCCTTCAGCTTGGCGTTCGGGATCGCCGCCGCCAGGGTCTTCGCCGAGTCCTCGCGGCCCGGGCCGTACTGGATCTGCGTCCGCTGGAGCCCGCGCCGCGCGACGCCCGGCACGACCGTGACGTGGAAACCGTCCTTGGTCAGCTGCGAGCCCGCGCGCGTCGCCAGCCCCCGCGTGCCGATCGCGTTGAGGACGCGGACATGGATGTCGTCCGGCGGCACCGTCGGCCCGTCCGAGGCCGTCTTCGACGGCGACGCGCTCGGCTTCGGCGTCTTCTTCGGCTCGCTCAGCGGCTTGTCCTGCCGGATCCGGCCGAACAGGTCGTTCGCCTCCGCCTGGTCCCACTGGACGGTCGACTGCGGCGAAGGCGAGTTCCACAGCAGCGCGTTGTAGCCCGGATTGGCCAGCGGCACGTTCGCGAACGTCAGGCTGTCGGTGGACAGGTCCTTCATCTGGTCGGCCAGCTTCGGCAGGCCCTTGGCGAGGTCCGGGTCGACGCGCAGCGACTTCAGCGCCGCGTTCAGGAACTTCGTCGACTTCACCGGGTCGCTCAGCGTCTTCGACGACAGCGCCTGCTTCATCATCGACGCCATGAACCGCTGCTGCCGGTCGATCCGGCCGAGGTCGGTGCCGCCCGTCAGGGTGTAGCGGGCGCGGGCGAACCCGAGCGCCTTCAGGCCGTCCACGTGCGAGGTGCCGCGCGGCAGCTTCAGCCCGCTCTTCGGGTCGTCGATCGGCTGCTCGGTGCAGACGTCCACGCCGCCGAGCGCGTTCACCATGTTGACGAACCCGTAGAAGTTCACCTCGATGTAGTGGTCGATCGACACGCCGGTGGCGCGCTTGATCGTCGCCACCGTGAGGTCGGGCCCGCCGAACTGGTACGCCCACGTCAGCTTGCCCGGACGGGCCGGGACCTGCTGCCCCTTCGCCCCCTCCGACCCGTTCGACCTGTGCGCCGGGATCGTCACGTAGGAGTCGCGCGGCAGGCTCACGATCGACACCCGGTCGTGGTCGCGGGAGACGTGCACCAGTTCCATCGTGTCGGAGCGCTCGCCCGCGTCGTGGCCGAGCTTCGCCGCCTTCTGCTGCGCCCTCGTCAGCCCCTCGCGCCGGTCGACCCCGGCGACCAGGATCGTCATCGCGCCCTTCGGGCCGTCCTTGCCCTTGCCGAGCCCGCCGACGCGGACCTTGTCGATCGCGCCCGTCACGTAGTTCTGGAACGCCCACGCGCCGCCCGAGGTCAGCAGCACGAACGCCGACATCGTCCCGGTCAGGGTGAGGAACCGCTTCTGCCGGCGGGCGCTCATCGCCGCGCGCGGGCTGATCCGGCGGCCCGGGCGGCGCGGCCCGGGCGGGCCGTCCACCTTCACCCGCGGCGCGGGCATCCCCTCGATGGTGACGCCCTCGATGTCGCCGTCGTCGGCGGGGCCGTCCGCCGCCCCGCCCGCCGGGCGGGGCCGGAAGTAGCGCTCCAGCGGATCGGCGTCGCCGCGACCCGAGTCGTGCCCGTCTGCCATGCCGACGCCCGCCTCCCGAAAAGACCTCGTTCTCGCGTGGGTCCCCACCACTCTAAAGTGGGGAACACCCGTCCGTTCGCTACCTGGACGTCGTGTCCTTGCAGTAACGTGGCGCCGTCTTGACCACACCCCGGCGGCCCGCACGCAAACCTGGGTGGCGTGGGCTGCGTCAGACAAGCAAGCGAGAGAGAGGAAGGGGGGCCTCCCTCCGGTCGCGGCACCCCGTCGCCACGGCCGAGGTGCGCCCGCGAGCCCACATGAATCCGTCTCCCCACGCCCAGCACACGACCCGGCACGGAACGCGCAAGCGCACCGGCGGCGAGCGCACCTGGCCCGCGGTGTCGGTGGTCATGCCGGTCCTCAACGAGCAGCGCCACCTGACCGACTCCGTCCGGCGCATCATGTCCCAGGACTACCCCGGCGAGATGGAGCTCGTCCTCGCCGTCGGGCCGTCCCGCGACCGCACCGAGGAGATCGCCCGCGGGCTCGCCCGCGAGGACCCGCGCATCGTCGTGGTCGCCAACCCGACCGGACGCACCCCGCAGGGCCTCAACATCGCGATCAAGGCGTCCCAGTACTCGATCATCGTCCGGGTGGACGGGCACTCGCTGC
Organism: Actinomadura napierensis; assembly: GCF_039529375.1. Lineage (NCBI taxonomy): Bacteria > Bacillati > Actinomycetota > Actinomycetes > Streptosporangiales > Thermomonosporaceae > Actinomadura > Actinomadura napierensis. The sequence continues at coordinate 100,952 of NZ_BAAAMR010000011.1, read as the reverse complement.
TGCCGCCCGACTACGTCCGCGCCGCGGTCGAGACGATGGAGGAGACCGGCGCCGACAACGTCGGCGGGATCATGGCCGCCGAGGGCGTGACGCCGTTCGAGAAGGCCGTCGCCCGCGCCATGACGTCCCGGATCGGCGTCGGCAACGCCCGCTTCCACACCGGCGGCGAGGCCGGCGAGGTCGAGACGGTCTACCTCGGCACGTTCCGGCGCAGCGCGCTGGAGCGGGTCGGCGGCTACGACGAGACCTTCACCCGCGCCCAGGACTGGGAGATGAACCACCGCATCCGGCAGACCGGCGGGCGGATCTTCTTCACCCCGCGGATGCGCGTCACCTACCGCCCGCGGCCCAACCTGCGGGCCCTCGCCAAGCAGTACTTCCACACCGGGCGCTGGCGCCGCGTCGTCGGCCGCGAGCACCAGGGCACGCTCAACCTGCGCTACCTCGCGCCGCCGATCGCCGTGGTCGCGATGACCGCGGGCGTGGTCGCCGGGGCGTTCGGGTTCTGGCCCGGCTGGATCCTGCCCGCCGGGTACGCGGCCGCGATGGTCGGCGGCGCCGCCGTGGAGGGCCGCGGGCTGCCGCCGTCCGCCTGGATCCGGCTCCCGCTGGTCTTCGCGACCATGCACGTGACCTGGGGGATCGGGTTCCTGACCAGCCCGCCGCGGCTCGGCCAGCCGAACCCCGCCAAACCTGGCGATCCCATCGTGTAACGGCGGATTTCGGCCAACCTCCTGCGAACCCTGGTGCGTTTGCGCACGTCTGAGGGTTAGGTTCGACCTGATCGCACCCGCGAGGAGGTGGCCATGTCCAACGGCGCACGCCACGGCATAGGCGTGGTGGTGGGGATCATCGCGACCGCGGTGGTCTCGCTGTGCCTGACGGCCGGCACGTACAAGATGTCCCAGGCCTCCCGGTACGGCGCCTACAACTTCCGCAACTACCACGGAAGCCAGCTGTGGATCGGGGCCGCGCTCCTTCTCGCGGCCGCGGTCGTGCTCGGGCTCGTGGTGGGGTCCCGGCTCTCGCCGGTCGCCTCCCTGATCCCCGGCGTCGTCTTCACGGCGGTCGGCGTGCTCTGGATCGTCGACCCCACCTGGGCGGTGCGGAACACGGTGAAGGAGTCGTTGCCCCGCACGCCCACCTTGGGCTACATGAACGTCGCCACGCTCGGCGTGTTCTTCCTCCTCGGCGTGGCGCTGATCGCGGCGTCGGTGCCGCCGTCCCGGTGGCGGGCCCGTACCTCCGGCGCCCGAGCACCGCGCTACGGCGGGCCGCCGCCCGCTCCGGCGCCCCCGCCCGCTGCTGGCGCCCCGATGCCGATGGGCGCGCCTCAGGCGCCCGCACAGGACACCCCGTGGGGACGCCCGCCGCAGTACGGGCAGCAGCCGCCCGCGCAGCCGCAGTACGGGCCCGGGGCCCAGCCGAGCGGCGGCCGGTACGGGCAGGGCGCCGCACGGCCGCCCGCCCCGTCCGAGCCGCCCCCCGGCCAGCCGCGCTCGCCGTCGCGCCCCGCGTTCGGCGCCGTCCCGTTCGACGAAGAAGGCAAACCACCGGCGCAGGGCGGCGGCTCCGGCGAGGGCGTCGGCGAGTGGACGCAGATGTACGGCGGCGACGACCTCCGCGGCGACCGCTGACCCGTCAAGGCAGGTCGGGGTGGTGGTCCCTTGTCCGAGGAGTGCCCGGTCAGGCCAGGGCGGTGAGGACGCCGGGGACGTCGTTGACGACCATGGCGTCGACGCCCGCGGCCGCGTAGTCGGAGGCGCGGTCGGCGGCCGGGCACCAGGCGATCACGTCCAGGCCCGCCTGGTGCGCGACGTCCACGCAGTGGTCGAGCGGGCGCAGCCGGCCGTCGGGGTGCTCGAACCCGCACGAGCCGGTGTGCACGGCGATGGCCTGCAGGTTCAGGCCCGCCGCCGCCGGGACGGCATGCCACATCGGGAACCGCAGCCAGGTCAGCAGGCCCAGCGGGACGTCCGGCAGCTCGTCGCGCAGGAACACCAGCAGCGCCGGGTCGAACGAGGTGACCAGCAGCCGGCGCCGCCGCGCCTCGCGCTTCAGCACCGGCAGCAGCAGCGCGCCCGTCCGGCGGGACGGGGCGGCCACCGCGTCCTCCAGCACGGTCTTGACGTCGACGTCGACCGCGACGTCGGCGGGCAGCGCGTCGAAGATCTCGGTGAGCAGCGGCAGGCCGCTGGCGTCGGCCGGCATGTCCACGATGTGGTCGCCGCCCTCGACGGTCGGGTCGTGCCGCAGGACGAGGTGGTCGTCGGCGGTGCGGGTCACGTCGATCTCGACCCAGCCGAGGCCCGCGTCGACGGCCGCGAGCAGGGACGGCAGGGTGTTCTCCGCGACCGGCGGCGCGCCGCCGGGCGGCGTGCGGTCGCCCGAGCCGAGACCGCGGTGGCCGATGACGGCGGGGGACTTCTCGAAGATCAAGGCGGGTCCTCGGTGGCGAGATGCTCGGCGACGACGGCGTCGAGCGGCTGGGTGACCTTCAGGTTGCGCTCGCTGCCCTCGACCACGCGGATCGGAACGTCGGGCAGGTAGCGGTGGACGATCCCGCAGTCGTCGGTGGCGCGCAGCGCCGGATCGGCGAGCGCCAGCTCGTACGCCTTGCGGAGGGTGCCGAGCCGGAAGCCCTGCGGGGTCTGGAAGCGGCTCATGGTCTCGCGCGGCGGCATGGAGGCGACGACGCCGTCCTCGACCACCACGATCGTGTCCGGTGACGGCACGCCGACCGCGACGGCGTCGTGGCCGTCCAGCGCCGCCAGGACCCGGTCGATCACCGGGGCCTCCACGAACGGGCGCGCGGCGTCGTGGAACAGCACGCGGGCGTCGCCGGGGTGCTGCTCCAGGACGCGCAGCGCGGCGACCGTCGAGGCGGTGCGGGTGGCGCCGCCCTCGACCACGCCCGTCACGCTGCGGAACGGGGCGGCGATCACGCCGGCCTCGCGCAGGTGCCCGGCGGCCATCACCACCAGCACCTCGTCGATGCCGGGATGGGCGTCGAACGCGGCGACCGCGTGCGCCAGGATCGGGCGGCCGCCGACCTCGATGAGCTGCTTGGGGCGCCCCGCGCCCATGCGCTCGCCGAGCCCGCCGGCGAGCACCACCGCAACCGTCCGCGCCGCCATCTCTCCCTTTCACCGATCGGTCCCGGCCGTTCCTGCGACAGGCGGTCACCGAATCGCTACGCTGGGCAGTCATCCGTACGCTTCGATCCCGCCGGAGGCGCCGATGACCGGGGTCCGCCCGCGTCACCGGCCCGTCGGCCACAACGTACCGGAGGCGGCCGACGCCGTGGAGGAGAACCAGGCCACCCCGCAGGAGAGCGCGCAGCCCGAACGCGGGGACGGACTCGTCGCGGCGTACGCGGTCGGCGGGTACGCGCCCTACCTGGTGCGCTGGGCGGCCTCCCGCGGGATCGCGCCCGCGACGGTGTCGGCGATCTCGTGCAGTCTCGGCGCGCTCGCGGCCCTCTGGTTCTCCGCCGGCTCCCACGCCGGGATGGTCGCGGGCGCGGGGCTGCTGTACGCCTCGTTCGTCCTCGACTGCGTGGCCGGTACGGCCGGCGCGCCGTGGCCCGCCGCCGTCCTCTGCCTGGCCAAGGAAGCGGCCGTCTACGCGGGCCTGGCGGTCGGCGCCGGCGCGGAGGCGCCGGGAGGGCCCGGATTCCAGGGCAACGCGTGGGCGGCGGCCGTGGCCGCGCTGGCGCTGCTGTCGGTCCGGCACGCGGTGGACGCGGCGTACGCGTCGTCCCGGCACGGCCGCCGAACGCATCCCGGCGGCCCGCGCCAGGAGTTCGGGCGCCGCGCGCTGCGGGCGCTCGCGCTCCCGGACGGCGAGCGCTTCGCGCTGATCGCGGTGACCGCCGGGATCGCGGGCGCGCGGGTCACCTTCGAGGTCCTGCTGCTGTGGGGCTCGGCCGCGGCCGTGTTCGTCCTGGCCGGTCACGCGTGCGCGGCGCTCGCCCGGACGGTGCGCGCACCCGGGTCGGAGGCCCCGTGAACGGCGCCCCGCCGGACGCGGTCGGCGACCACCGCGACGACGGTCCCGTGTGCCTCGTTCTGGGCCGGACGGCGCGCGGCCGGCTCCCGCCGCTGCCCGCCGCGGTCGCGGCCGCCGGCGTCACCGCGCTGCTGCTCGCGGCCGGTATGCACGGCCCGCCGACGCCCGCGCTGCTGGCCCCGTTCGTGGTGGTCCTGCTCGCCGGTCCGTCCGCGGGCCACCCGCACGCCGGACGGCTGGACTGGCTCGTACCGCCCATAATCCGCGCGATCGAGTATGGTTACCTCGCCGTACTGGGGTTCGCGCAAGGAGTGACGGCACCGCTCGGCTACGTGCTGACGGCCGTCCTCGCGCTCCACCACTGCGACGCCGCGTACCGCTCCCGCCAGGGAGTCCGGCCGCGGGGGCTCGTCCTCCGCGCCGGCCTCGGCTGGGACGGCCGGATGCTCTGTGTGGCCTTCGCGGGCCTCTGCGGGCTCCTTCCGATCGCGTACGCTGCGCTGGCCGCCTACCTTGGTGTGCTGTTCGGCAGCGAGAGCGTCGTCACGTGGGCGCGGTCCGGTCGCGGCAGCGGCGTGATGGTCGACTGGGAGGAAGAACGAGCATGATCGGCATGGTGCTGGCGGCGGGCGCGGGCCGGAGGCTGCGGCCGTACACCGATACCCTCCCCAAGGCGCTCGTCCCGGTGGACGGTGAGACCACCATCCTGGACATCGCGCTCGGCAACCTCGCCGAGGTGGGGCTGACCGACGTGGTCATCGTCGTCGGCTACCGCGCGGGCGCCGTCGAGGAGCGCAAGGCCGCCCTCGAGGAGAGGTACGGCGTGTCCATCACGCTCGTCCACAACGACAAGGCCGAGGAGTGGAACAACGCCTACTCCATGTGGCTGGCTCGGGAGCACTTCTCCAAGGGCGTCCTCATGGTCAACGGCGACACGGTCCATCCGGTGGGCGTCGAGAAGACGCTACTGGCGAACCGGGGGCCGGACATCCTCCTGGCCGTGGACAACGTGAAAACACTCGCCGAAGAGGAGATGAAGGTCGTCCTCGACGAGGGCGAGCACCTCAAGACGATCACCAAGCTGATGGACCCGTCCACCGCCTACGGCGAGTACATCGGCGCGACCCTGATCGAGCCCGCCGCCGCGGAGCCGCTCGCCGACGCGCTGAAGGCGACCTGGGAGAGCGACCCCGACCAGTACTACGAGGACGGCTACCAGGAGCTGGTGAACCGGGGCGGCCGCATCGCGGTCGCGCCGATCGGCGAGGTGGACTGGGTCGAGGTCGACAACCACGACGACCTGGAGAAGGCCCGCCGGATCGCCAAGACCTACTGAGGCCGCCGGCGCCACACGCGGGACGACCCGAGCGAGGAGGCCCATGCCCCTGCTGACGCGGATGCTGAACGCGCCGCTCTCCATCGACGTGCGGCGCGGCGCCGTCGCCGCCCTCGGCGAGCTGCTGGCCGACCGGCGGATCGCCACCGAGGGACGGGTGGCCATCGCCGTCGGCCAAGGCCAGGGCGACCACATCGCCGAGCACGTCCGGCCGTCCCTGGCGGCCTGCGAGGTGTTCCGGGTCGAGGGCGGCACCGTCGACGCGGCCGTCGACCTGGCCGGCCGGCTGCGCGGCGGGCAGTACGAGGCCGTCGTCGGCATCGGCGGCGGCCGGACGATCGACGCGACCAAGTACGCGGCGACGCTGTCGGGCCTGCCGATGGTGTCGGTCGCCACGAACCTGTCGCACGACGGGATCTGCTCCCCGGTCGCCTCCCTGGAGCACGAGAAGGGCAAGGGCTCGTTCGGCGTGGTGATGCCGCTGGCGATGGTCGTCGACCTCGACTACGTGCACGCCGCGCCCGACCGGCTCGTCCGGGCCGGGATCGGCGACGTGGTGAGCAACTTCTCCGCGGTGGACGACTGGCTGCTGGCCGCCGACGAGTGCGGCGAGCGCGTCGACCGGATGGCGCTGACCGTCGCCCGCACCGCCGCCGAGGCGCTGCTGCACCAGCCGGGCTCGATCGAGTCCGACCGGTTCCTCACCGTCCTCGCCGAGGGGCTGGTGCTGTCGGGGATGGCGATGTCGTTCGCGGGCGACTCGCGTCCGGCGAGCGGCGGCGACCACGAGATCCTGCACGCCATCGACCGGCTCTACCCGGGGACGGCCAACCACGGCGAGCTGGCGGGCATCGGCGCGGCGTTCTGCTACCACCTGCGCGCGACCCGGCTCGACGGCCACGCGGGCGCCGGCGACACGGCCGCGGAGCGGCTCGCGGAGATCCTCACCTGCCTCGGCCGGCACGGGCTGCCGCGCTTCCCGGCCGACGTCGGCCTGACCGAGGACCAGTTCGCGGAGGCCGTGCTGTACGCCCCGCGCACCCGTCCCGGCCGCTATACGATCTTGGAACACCTCGGCCTCGACAAGGGCGAGACCCTCAAGGCGGTGCAAGAGTATGTCCAGGCCCATGGAGGCTGAGCTCCCCGGACCCCCCGCGGCCGGACCCGGTTCGCCGGACGCGGGCGACGCCCGTCCGCCGCGCAAGGCCGCGAAGGTCGCCGACATCCGCCGGTACGGGCAGCCGCCCGGCCTGAAGGACCGGCGCAACGAGGAGCACTGGGCGGGCCGCCTCTACATGCGCGACCTGTCCCCGTACTTCGGGTGGATCGCGCTGCGCCTCGGGTTCAGCCCGAACCAGCTGACCTACCTGATGATGCTGAGCGGCATCGCCGCCGGCGTCGTGGTGTCGCTGCCCGCGTCCGGCACGGGCGCGCTGTGGACGGCCCTCGGCGGCGCCGTCCTCATCCAGGTCTACCTGCTGCTCGACTGCGTGGACGGCGAGGTCGCCCGCTACCTGCGGCAGACGTCGATCACCGGGGTCTTCCTGGACCGCATCGGCCACTACCTGTCGGAGATCTCGCTGCTCATCGGGCTCGGCTTCGCCGCGCAGGGCGGCTGGAGGAACGGCGGGTGGGCCGAGCTCGGCCTCGGCGCCGCGCTCGGCGCCGCGCTGATCAAGGCGGAGACCGACAACGTCGTGGTGGCCCGCGCCAAGTCCGGGCTGCCCGCCGACCCCACCGGCGGCGACCGGGCGCTGCGGCCCCGCTCCACCGGCATCGCGCTGGCCCGGCAGGCCGCGTCCATGCTGCGCTTCCACCGCATCATCGGCGCCGTCGAGCTGTCGCTGCTGATCCTCGCCGCCGCCCTGATCGACACCCTGGCCGGCGCCGACACCCCCGTCGCGATCCGCGTGCTGATGGTCGCCGTCGCGCTCGTCGCGGTCGTCCAGACCCTGCTGCACCTGGTCAGCATCCTGGCCTCCCGGAGACTGAAGTGAAGCTGAGCGTCGTCGTCCTCACCATGGGCAACCGTCCGGACGAGCTGGCCCGCGCCGTCCGCAGCGCGCTGGAGCAGGAGCACGTGGACGTCGAGGTCGTGCTCGTCGGCAACGGCGTCGATCCCGTCGGCGGGCTCGCCGCCCCCGCCCCGTTCGACGACGAGCGCGTCAAGACGATCAGCCTGCCGAGCAACGTCGGCATCCCCGCGGGCCGCAACCGCGGCGTCGAGGCGTCCTGTGGCGACGTGATCCTGTTCCTCGACGACGACGGCTGGTACCGCTCCACCCGCCTCGGCACCTACCTGCGCGACCGGTTCGCCGCCGACCCCGAGCTCGGCGTCGTGTCGTTCCGGGTCCGCGATCCCGAGGGCGGGCGCGGCGAGCGCCGGCACGTCCCCCGGCTGCGCGCCGGCGACCCGGAGCGCTCGTCGGAGGCCACCACGTTCCTCGGCGGCGCCTGCGCGATCCGCCGCGCCGCGTTCGACGCGGGCGGCGGCCTCCCGGAGGACTTCTTCTACGCCCACGAGGAGACCGACCTCGCCTGGCAGATCCTCAACGCCGGCTACCACATCGTGTACGACGCGTCCGCGGTGATGTTCCACCCGGCCGTCCTGCCGACCCGGCACGACATGTTCTACCGGTACAACGCCCGCAACCGCGTCTGGCTGGCCCGCCGCAACCTCCCGTGGCCCCTCGCGCTCACCTACCTCGCGGTGTGGGTCGGCATGACGCTGCTGCGCGAGCGCAAGCCGAGCGCCCTCAAGCCGTGGTTCAAGGGCTTCCTGGAGGGCTGGCGCAAGCCCGCCGGGCCCCGCCGCCCCATCTCCTACCGCACCGCCTGGCGCATGACGCGGACGGGCCGTCCGCCGATCATCTGAGCGCCGACAGGATCAGGTGGGTCAGCTCCCTGGTGATGTCGTCCAGCGGGATGCCCTGGTCGCGGGCGGACCAGTGGTGGACGAGGTTGTTGACGGCGCCGATGATCGCGATGACGGTGAGGCGGTAGTCGCGGTCGGCGGCCTCGCCGCGCGCGACCGCCTCGCGGACCATCGCGAGCATCGTGTCCTCCCAGTCGGCGCGCCACCGCAGCCGGTGCCGTTCGAGGTCGGCGCTGACGCCGATGACCTCGACGAACGCGATGCGGGCCCAGCGCGGGTCGCTGGCGGTGACGTCGACGAACGCCCGCACCGCGCGCTCGGCGCGGACGGGCAGGGGGTCCGCGGCGGCCTCGGCGCAGGCGGCGTCGAGGGCCGCGCGGGCGCGCTCGTTGATGCCGCGGTGCAGCGCCGTGAGCAGTTCCTCGCGTCCGGAGAACTCCTCGTAGAAGTTCCGGGTGGACACGCTGGCGGTGGCGCAGAGCCGTTCGATGGAGGTCGCCGCGTAGCCGCGGGTCCCGAACAGTTCGAGGCCGGCGCCGAGCAGCCGCTCCCGCCGGTCGGCGCGGCGCTCCTCGGCGGAGCGGCCGCCGTAACTGCGTCGGGGGGCGGGGTTCCGGCCGCTCATCGATCTCCGTTCTGGCGGTGTCGGAAGGAGGCGACGCCAGCCTAACCGGGGGCGCGGCGCCGCGCCTCCCGCTCGTCGGGGCGGTGGCCGCGCGGAGGGCCGCCGGGGGCGCTCCCTGGTGAGGCGTCCGGTGGAACCGGAGAGATCCGGCCTGACGCGGACGGCGGCGCCGGCACCGGGCGGGAGTCCAGGTCCGGCCGCACCGTTGACAGGGATGATCGACTGATTTTGAATCGGCATTCGATCGCTCCCCATCCGAACGCCGCCGGCCGATGACCGACCGGCCGGCCCCCGATCCGAAGCCCCCCGCCCTTCCGCTGCCGCACGGCCCCGTGCCGTTTCCGGAGGCTGCCATGGAATCTGACCGAACGTCGGAACCTGACCGAACGTCCCCGGCGACGACCCGCCGCGTCTTCCTCGTCGCGGGCGGGACCGCCGTCTCCGCCATGCTCGTCGGGACCGCGCCGGCCGGCGCCGCCGAGGGCCCGGACCGCGCCGCCGAGGGCCCGGACGGCGCCGGCGCCCTGACCGCCGACCAGACGGCGGCCGTGCTGGCCGTCGCGCGGATAGGCGCGGTCTATCCCGTCCCGTTCCCGGACTACGGCGAGCCCGCCCCGGCCACCGCCCGGGCCACCGAGCACCGCCTGCGCGCCGCCGCCGCGAAGCCGGACGCCGCCCGGCTCGCGCTCGTGCGGACCGCCGCGGACGACCTCGTCGCCCGCGGCGCCCACCGCAAGAGCGGGGCGGCGCTGCTCGCCGACCTCGGCGCGGGCGCCGCCGACGCCACCCGCAGGAAACCGCTGACCGCGCTGACCGCGCTCGCGGTCGCCACGGTGTCCCGCCATTTCGATCCGGGCTCCGACGAGGCCGCTGACGGCTGGCTCGGCATGCTCGCCCGCCTGCACCGCAACGGAATCCGGCCGACGGTCCGCGGCTGAGCCGGACGAAGGGAGACCCATGACGTTCGACGCGCATTCGCCGGCGACGCTGGAACAGGCCAGGCGCGACCTCTTCGACCGACATTTCGACGACCCGAATTTCACCGGCTGCGCGATCGGCCGGCGGCGCAGGGCGGGGGCGGTGGTCGACGAGCCCGTCGTCGTCGCCATGGTCGCCAAGAAGCTGAGCGAGGGCTTCGTGTCCCGGCGCCGGCTGCTGCCGAAGACGATCGACGTGGACGGCGCGGCCGTCGGCGTGGACGTCGTCGAGGTGGGGCGCCTCGCCCGCCACGGCCGGGCCAGCGGCCCCATCCCCGACCGCCTGCGCCCGCCGCTGCAGGGCGGCGGGATCTCCAACACGCACGGCTCCGTGGCGGGGTCGATCGGCTGCTTCGTCCGCGACAACACCGACGGCACGATCAACATCCTGTCCTCCAACCACGTCGTCGGGCGGATGAGCGCCGGGTCGGCGGGGGAGACCGTCGCCCAGCCCGCCGCGGCCGACTCGGGTGGGACGGCGGAGACGGTCGCCAAGCTCAAGCGGTCCGTCGCGGTCAGCACGACCGCCACCGACAACCTCGTGGACGCGGCCATCGCGCAGCTCGACGACCAGAGCGCCTACGCCCAGGACGTGGCGCGGGGGCTGATGGCGCCGATCTCGGCGGGCCACCCGGTGGTCGGCATGGTGGTGGCGGGCGACGCGGGCACCAACTGCTTCCTCACGCCGATCGGGCACGTCCTGGAGAAACTGGACGTCAGCCTGCTGCCCGCGGGGCCGTCCTCGCCCTGCACGATCGCGCCGCAGATCGGGATGCACATCGAGAAGGTCGGGCGGGCCAGCGGCTACTCGTCCAGCACCGTGGACGCCCTCGCCGCCCAGGTGAAGATCGACTTTTCCGAGAAGGGCGACCGCAGCGACGTCCGGGTGCTGTCCGACCTCGTCTGGACCCAGGCGTTCAACCTGCCCGGCGACTCGGGGGCGATCGCCTGCCAGGGCGGCGACGGGATGACGTTCGTGGTGAAGCCCCGTGTCGACTGCCCGTTCCTCGGCGCGGTCGGCGGCTACTACGACCTCCCCCTCGTCGACGACAACCCGCTGACGACCAAGGCGCGGGACGAGTTCTTCTCGCAGAGCCTCACCGGGAACCTGCTGATCTCGGTGCTTTACCAGAACTCGCAGGTCGTCATCGACCGGCTGCAGGGCAAGACGGCGGATCCGGACACGCAGGCGTACGCGCGGGGCTACTACGACCAGTACCACGACCTCCTCGCCGGCGTGCTGGCCGACCCGGACTCGACGGTGACGGTCACCGACCAGAACCTCAACGACGTCCTGAACATCATCCTCGGGATGAGCGGGGCGTTCGGGGTGGGCGAGCCGGTCCTGACCGGGGACGAGACCAACGCGGCCCTGAACCTCTACGACGCGGTCCTGTCCCCGACGCTCGGCATGGACCGCGCGCAGATCCTGGACTACATGCAGCGGCAGGACGTCTACCAGCAGGTCATCGACCAGGCGTCGACCGTGCCGACGATCGAGGTGACCGGCCCCGTCTCGGCGGGCTGACGGTCCCCGCGCGGCACCTCGTTCCCGACTCTCTGAGGAATCCACCAGATGACAGTGCTCCCCCCTGCACGGGTCCTCCGGACGATCCTGCCCGTCGTCGCCTCGCTCTGCCTCGCGGCGCTCCTTCCCGTCCAGTCCGCGGCGGCGGACGGACCGCTGCCGAGCGACGTCCAGCGGACGTGCGCGTGGCCGCCGCCGCACGGCCGGTCCGCCTGCCTTGCGCTCAGGCGCACCGATGTCGGAGCGAAGGCCCGGGCGAACGGCATCGTGGGCGACGGATACGGGCCGGGTGAACTCCAGGACGCCTACAACCTGCCCTCGGGCGCGAACGGCAAGGGGCAGACGGTCGCGATCGTCGACGCCTACGACGATCCGAAGGCCGAGGCCGACCTCGCCGCCTACCGGTCCTTCTACGGGCTGCCGCCGTGCACCACCGCCAACGGCTGCTTCCGCAAGTACAACCAGCGCGGCGACACGAAGGACTACCCCGACCCCGACCGCGAGTGGTCCTCGGAGATCGCCCTCGACCTCGACATGGTGTCCGCGATCTGCCCGAACTGCCACATCGCGCTCGTCGAGGCGGACTCCAACGACAACGACGATCTCGCCGGCGCGGTGAGCACCGCCGCCACGACCTGGCTGACCGGAGCGAAGTACATCTCCAACAGCTACGGTTCGCCGGAGTCGTCGTCTTCGCCCGACCACAACGCCGACTACGTGGCCGAGGGCATCGCGGTGACGGCGTCAGCGGGCGACGGCGGCCTGGAGGTCGAGTTCCCCGCCGCCGACCCGTACGTGGTCGCGGTGGGCGGGACGTCCCTCCTCCCGGCCGCCAACGACCGGGGCTGGGACGAGATCACCTGGTCCGGGACGGGCTCGGGCTGCTCGGAGTACGAGGAGCCGAGACCGCTGTGGCAGCAGGACCCCGGCTGCTCGCACCGGATGGTCACCGACGTGTCGGCGGTCGCGGACCCCGAGACGGGCGTCGCCGTCTACGACACCTACGGCGCCACCGGGGGCTGGGGGGTCTACGGCGGTACCAGCGCGTCGTCTCCGATCATCGCGTCGGTGTACGCGCTGGCCGGCCCGCCCGCCTCGGACGGCACCGACCCGGCCTACTCCGTCTACAAGCACGCGGACCAGCTCAACGACATCGTGGCGGGCCGCAACTCATGGGACCCGTGCACCCCGTCCTACGCCTGCCAGGCCGGGCCGGGCTACGACGGGCCGACCGGGAACGGGACGCCCAACGGCATCGGCGCGTTCGTCGCCACGCCGGGCTACCCGTGGTGGCCCTGATCCCGCTTCGGCGGGCCGCTCGCTGCGCACCGGCCGACCACGGACGGACGGGTCAGGACTCGGCGGGGCGGACGACCGCGTCGAGGAACCGGCGCAGCAGGCGGTCCGCCGGTGACCCCGACACGGCGGCCAGGGCCGCCCGTGCGGCGTCCGCGGCGTCGCGGGCCGCCGCCACCGCGGACGCGATCGCGCCGGCGCCGCCCTCGCGGACGGCGGTGAGCCGCGCCGCGACCAGCGCCGCGCCGGAGATGTCGAGCCGGGTCCGCTCCCCGCGCAGCGCCAGGACGTCCTCGACGTGCAGGAACGCCCGCCCGCACTGGTGCCCGTACTCGCGCAGCGCGGCGACGGCGGGCGGGGCCGCGCCGCCGAACTGCGCGCCGATCCGCGCCGGGTACTCCAGCAGCGCGCCGAACACGCGCCCGCTGAGCGCCGCGGCGTCCGCGGCCGTCGCGGCGGCGAGCTGCTCGGCCCGCAGTTCGGCCAGCTCCGCGAGCCAGTCCGCGAACGACCGGGACGCCTCGGGCGCCGAGTCCGCGACGAGCCGGGACGCCTGCGCCATCAGGAAGTCGCCCGCGAGCACCGTCGAGGTGAGCGCCCAGTCGATGCCGCGTTCGGGCGGACGCTCGGGCGGCGTGCTGAGGAAGGCCAGCGCGCCGAGCGTCGCCAGCTCCACGGCGGCGGCGGTCGTGGCGCGGGCGGCGGCGGGCGGTGCGCCTCCCGACAGCAGCGCCGCGTAGAACGGGACGGCGGGACGCAGCCGGTCGTGCGACCGGACGTCACCGGCCAGCGCGATCCGGGCGAGGAACGGCCACTCCGCGCGGACCGTGGCGATGGAGACCTCGTCGCAGGCGACCAGGAACGGGGCCATCAGGGCGGCGTCGCGGCCGGCGGGGCCGAGGCGGTCCGCGCCCGCCAGGTCGGACAGTCCCTCCGGCAGCAGGACCGCGCGGCGCGCCTTGGCGAAGAACGGGTGGTCGTCCTCGGCGGCGGCGTCGAGGACCCGCCGGGTGAGGGAGTGGCGGCGCGACGCGTGCCGCGCCGTCTCGAAGTAGCCGACGAACGATCGCCGCAGCCGCCGCTCGTAGGCGCGGCCGGCCGCCTCCGGGTCGGCCCGGTGCGCCGCGACCGCCTCCGCGGCGAGCAGGCCGCTCTGGACGGCGTTGCTCAGGCCCTCCCCGGTGAACGGGTTGACCAGCCCGGCCGCGTCGCCGACGGGGAGCCCGGCCGCCGCCGCCACGCGGTCGGGGGAGAAGCCGACGCTGACCCGCCCGCGCGCCCGGGGGCCGGCCGGGGAGGCGCCGGCGAACCGGGGATCGGCGGCGAGATGGGCGTCGAGGTCCGCGTCGTCCAGCTCGTCCGCGCCGACGCGCAGCAGCAGGACCGTGGCGGTGTCCCCGGCTCCGGCCAGCGCCCACATCGCGGCGGGCGGCTCGTTCGGGTCGCCGGTCCGGGGCGGCGGGAGCGTCAGCGACGCCGGGGCGTCCAGCGCGGCCCCGGTGACGCGGCGGGCGTGGACGGCGCCGCCGGACGGCCCGTGCGCCGCGTCCGCCGCGCCCACGGCGATGATCGCGTGCCGGGCGAGGATCTCGGTGTCCCCGACGGTGGTGCGGTACCCGCCGGCGGCTACCGCCGTCACCGGCGCGGCCGTCCCGGTCAGGACCGTCGCGCCGCAGCCGGCGGCGGTGCCGCGGAGGAACGCGGTGAACGCGGCGCGGTCGTCGGTGGCGCCGCCGACGCCGTCGATCGTCCGGACGTGGTCGCCGGCGGCGCGCAGCTCCAGGGTCTCCACCGGACGGGTCGCGGTGAACGTCCCGCCGAGCTGCGCGACCGCGCGCAGCGTCGGGCCGCTGAGCAGCACGTCGTGGGCCGGGACCGGGGCGCCCGCGTCGACCAGGACGGTCGCGACGCCGCGCCGGGCGAGCAGCGCCGCGGCCGCCGCGCCGGCGGGGCCGGCTCCGACGACGACGGCCTCGACGTCGGGCGGCGCCGGCCGGCGGGTCATGGCCGGTCCTCCGCGGCGAGCGAGGTCATCCGGAGCAGTTCCTCCCGTACGGCGGGGTCGGGGACGTCCTCCAGGGCCGCGACCGCCCGGACCCGGTGGATCCCGGCGAGCGCGGCCGCCTCAGCGAGGCCCCCGTGCGCGCGCACGAGATCGCCGACGGCGGGCATGTCGGCGATGGAGAAGGCTGGCGAGAGCAGCAGCGCCGCCAGCTCGCCGGTCGTGTCGCGGGCGAGGGCGAACAGCGTCGGGGCGCCGAACAGCCCCAGCAGATGGTCGGTCCCGGCCGGCTTGTCCGAGCCGCCGGCGAAGTCCAGGCAGTCGTCCGCGATCTGGAAGGCGACTCCGAACTCCCTGCCGAAGCGCTCCACCCCCCGGACGACGGACGCGTCCGCGCCCGCCTCCAGGGCGCCGAGCGCGCAGCACAGGCCGAACAGGTCGCCGGTCTTGCGCTCGACCAGCTCGCGGTAGTCGGCGATCGGGAACGCGGTGTCGAAGGCGCGCTCCACGTCGAGGATCTCCCCGTACGACAGGTGCGCGGCGGCGCGGCTCGCCAGGGTCGCGGCGCCCCGGCCGAGGTCGGCGGCCTCCTGCCCGGCCAGCGCGAAGCACGCCAGGCCGGCCAGCGACGCCTGCGCGCTGCCGACCACCGTGTGGGCCGCCGGCCCGCCGCGCCGCGTCTCCGCCCGGTCCACGATGTCGTCGTGCAGCAGGGACGCGATGTGGAGCAGCTCCACGACCGCGCCGAGCCGCGCCACGCGCTCGGGATCGGCCGGACCGAGGAGCGCGCAGGCGGACACCAGCGCCGACCGCAGCCGTTTGCCGGGCCGCTCGACGAGTGCACGCGCGGACGCGGCCAGCGGCGCGGACAGGTCGGCGCACAGCGCGAGCAGCCGCCGCTCGACGGCGCGGGACCGCTCCTCGGGCGTCCTGTCCGCCGGCCTCCCGGCCGGTGGGGGGTGATTGTCGGACAGCGCCGCCTCCTCTCCGCGGCACCGACGGTACGCACGCCGGCGCCTCGCCGATATTAAAGCGGCGACGAAACTCTCGGACTACGCCCATGTGCGTCGCCCGAACGGTCCGGCTTCGCCTCACGGCGTCCGGACGGATCAGCGGGAGGCCGGGGTCGGGCGGAGGATCAGGGTGAGGAAGCCGAAGCTGTCGCGGTAGGTGTGCAGCCATTCGTCGCGGTGGGTGGCGGCCGCGTCGAGCGCCTGGGAGCGGGCCGGGTCGTCCGGGTTGTCCAGCGCCCATGACGCCAGGGCGCCCGTCCAGGACCATTCGTAGTCATCGAGTTCCCGGCGCGTGCTGATGTGCCCGTGGACGGGCGTCCAGCCGGCGGCGATGACGCGGTCCATGGTGGTCGGCAGGTCGTGGAATTCTCCGAGCATTTCCACGGCCTCCGGGGAGGGCTCGTGCTCCCAGAATCCGTCGCCGATCAGGACGCGGCCGCCGGGGGCCAGATGCCTTCGCGCCGTCGCCAGGGTTTCGAGCAGGCCGCCGAAGGCGTGGGCGGCGCCGACGCTGAGCACCAGGTCGAATGTGGGCGAGGCGGGGAATTCCGCGGCGTCTTGCTGGTGGAGGACGAGCCGATCGTGGACGCCGAGAGCTTGGGCGCTCTGGCGGGCGTGGGCCAGCGCGTTCTCGGCGATGTCGACGCCCTCGGCCCGCGCCCGGGGGTGCGCGGTCAAAGCGCGCAGGAGCCATTCCCCTCCACCGCAGCCGAGATCGAGTAGGCGCGCGTCGCCATGAGGGACGCCGTGTTCCAGCAGTTGCCGCACGGAGTCGTCGTCGAGCGGGGCCGCGATCGGATGGTGCGCGTGGGCGAGCCGGGAGATCTGTTCGCGATTCACCGCCGGAGCCTGACACGGGAGAACGCGGACCGCATCTGCTTTTCTCCGGGGTGCTAGCCGCCGAGGAGGGTGGTCTTCCAATCGGGGTCGGAGGTGAGGACGACCAGATGCTGGGTGGCTCGGGAGACGGCCACGTAGAGGACGCGGAGGCCGTTGGGGGACTGGGCGGCGACCGTTTCGGGGGCGGCGATGACGGCGGCGTCGAACTCCAGGCCCTTGGCCTCCAGGACGTCGAGGACCTGGACGCGCTCGGGCAGGCCGGCGGCGAGGCGGTCGCGGGCGGCCGGGTTCCACTGAGCGGACGCGATCTCGTGCGGGAGGGGGATGGTGCCCTCGTCGCGGCTCTCGGCCGGATGGAACGGGACGATGACGCCGATGGTGCCCTCGACCTGGGTGAGCAGGTCCTCGGCGGCCTCGCGGACGGCGGTGGCGAGGTCGGGTTCGGGCAGGACCCGGACGATGGGGGCGATGCCGGACGAGCGGACGGCGCGGGCCGGGCGGGCCTCCGGCAGGGCGCGGGCCAGCACCCGGGCGGACACGGCGGCGATCTCGGTGGAGTTGCGGTAGTTCGTCGTCAGCTCGTACTCGTACCGGGTGCGGCGCGGCGCGGGCTTGCGGCGGCGGCCCCGGGGCGACGACGGGCGCTCGCCGCCGAGCGCGGCCTCCATCGCCCGGCGCGCGGCGGCGAGGTCCTCCCAGGCGCTCTGCGCCGGGTCCTCGACGACGGTCCAGCTGGCCTGGCGGCCGCGGCGGCCGAGCATGCGCCACTGCATGGGGGACAGGTCCTGCGCCTCGTCCACGACGATGTGCGCGTACTCGGGGCGCTCGTCGGCCACGCCGTCGTCGACGCGGCGGGACCGTTCGAGCCGCTCCATCGACGTGGTCAGTTCCTGCATCTCCGGCTCCCAGTCGTCGTCCGCGACCTCCTCGCCGGTGAGGATGTTGACGCCGTCGACGACGAACGGGTCGTCGGGGCGGGCGCGGCGGCGCGCCGACGGGCGGGGCGGGGCGCCGAGGAGCGCGTCGGCCTCGTCCAGGAGGGCGACGTCCTGGTAGCTGAGCGGCGCCTCGCCGGACCAGGACGCGGCGAGCCGGGCGATGTCGTCGCCGTGCAGGTCGCGGCCGGCGGCGCGGCGCAGCCGGGCCGGGTCGGCGAGCGAGCGCAGCACGTCGAGGGGGCGGCGGATCGGCCAGAACGCGACGAGGAAGTCGGAGAACGAGCGCTGCTCGCGGACCCGGGCGTCGAACTGCTCGCGCGGGGTGCCGTTGCCGGCGGGACGGCCGGACTCGTCGTCGAGCGAGGCGAGGCCGTCGGCGGCGAGGATCGCGTTCCACAGGCCGGCCTCGGCGCCCTCCGCCTCGCGGGCGGCCTCGGGGCCGCCGACGTCGGTGAACCGTTCCCACAGGGCGTCCAGGAGCATCTCGGCGACCTGGCGGCGGGCGGCGTTGACGTTGCCGCGGCTGCGCCGGTGCACGTCGGTGCGGATGCGGTCGAGGCGGGCCCGGTCGAGGGACACCACGACGCCCTTGAACACCACGCGCAGCTCGTCGGGCGCGCCGGGCGCGTGGTCGGCGACGGCGCGCCGCAGCACGGACGCCATCGTCTCCGAGCCCTTCAGCGCGGCGAGCGCCGGCGTGTCGTGGACGGTCGCGGTGGCGCCGTCGACCAGGTCGCCGAGGGAGCGCAGCGTCGCCGAGCCCTCGCCGAGGGACGGCAGGACGCGCTCGATGTAGGCGGTGAACCGGCGGTTCGGGCCGATCACCAGCACGCCCCGGGAGCCGAACCGGCGCCGGTGCCGGAACAGCAGGTAGGCGACGCGGTGCAGCGCGACGGCGGTCTTGCCGGTGCCGGGGGCGCCGCGGACCAGGACGGTCCCGTCGGCGGGCGCGCGGATCACCTCGTCCTGCTCGCGCTGGATCGTGGCGACGATGTCGCGCATCGCGCCCTCGCGGGTGCGGGCGAGGGAGGCCAGGAACGCGCCGTCGCCGACGATCGTCATCCCGCCGGCGGCGTCCGGGTCGAGCAGGTCGTCCTCGAGGTCGACGACGGTGTGCCCGCGCGAGTGCAGGACGCGGCGGCGCACGACGCCGCGCGGGTCCTCCGGGGTGGCGCGGTAGAAGTCCTCGGCGGCGGGGGCGCGCCAGTCGATGACCAGGGAGTCGTGCTCGCTGGTGCGCACGCCGATCCGGCCGATGTACCGCACCTCGCCGGAGCCCTGCTCGCCGGAGCCCTGCTCGTCGGAAGCGAGGTCGAGCCGGCCGAACACCAGCCCGTCGTCGGCGATGTCGAGCGCCTGGGCGCGCAGGGCGGCCTGGTGGACCATCGCGTCCCGGTCCACCAGGGAGCCCTTGGTGCCGGCGAGCGACTGCCGGTAGCCCTCGCGGATCAGCGCCTGGGCGTCCGCGCGCATCTCCTCCAGCCGCGCGTAGGCGACGTCGACGTACCGCTGCTCGGCGGCGATCTCACGGTCCTTGACCGTGCCGCCGGATCCGGTCGGCCGCCCGGTGACCTGGGACGACATGCAGGCTGCTCCTCGCGCTCCGCTCGCCGGGGACGGCCCCCGGCACCCTAAGGGGCGAAAGAGACAAGCCTATGCGCTCCCTCCGACGTTCAGCGCGGCCCGGCCGCCCGCGCGAGGGCGCGGCGCAGCGGCCCCGGAGCGCCGCCGGGCGCGACGCGGACGTGCCCGGGGCGTGCCAGGGAGCGGTCGATCTCGTCCAGGACGAGCCGGCCGGGGACGCCGGCGGCCGGGCTCGCGCACCGGAACGCGACGCCGCGTCCGCGCTGCTCGTCCGCGAGGGCGTCGATGTAGGCGCAGGCCGCCGCGGCGGTGGCGGACGAGGCCGGCGACGAGGCGGGCGGGGCGATGACGATCACCTCGCCGGCGCCGCGCTCCAGCATCCCGGGCAGCACCGCGCGCACGACGTTGACGGCGCCGAGGAACCCGCCGCGTATCGCCTCGTCGGCGGACGCGCCGGGCGTGTCGGGCCCGGGAGCGACGACGAGCCGGTGCACGGCGCCCGTCATGCCCAGGATGTCGGCGATGGCCTGGGGATCGGTGACGTCGCACGTCCGGACGTGGGTGTTCGGCGAGCGGAAGGCCGTGGCCGCGAGCCCGTCCTCGTCCCTGTCCACGGCGACGACGTCCCATGCCGCCGCGGCGAGCCGTTGCGCCGCGAGCGCGCCGACGCCGTGCGCCGCGCCGGTGACCAGTGCCGTGCGCCTCACGCGAACACCTCCTCGGCCGGGTCGAAGCTCATCGCCAAGTGCCCGACCGTGGAGCTGCTCAGCGCGCGCGCCCGGTCCAGCCCCAGGCTCCGCAGTTCCTCGGCCACCGGGTGGTCGCCCAGGGTGACCTTGGCGCCGCCCGGGCGCATCCGGACATCGGACGGCGTGAGCGTCCACGGCGTCCGGCGGGTGACGCCGTCCAGGCACGAGTACGCGTCCACCTTGGGCGCTCCGGCGCCGCCCGGCATCGGCGCGCCCGGCCTGACGGCGATCTCGATCGCGGTGCGGCCGCCGAACCGGACCGCGCAGCGCTTCACGCGCCCGGCGAGGTCCATCGGGATGTCGGCGATCTCCTTGGGGAAGCCCCAGATGCTCCGCCCGCACTCCAGGGTGAACTCCTGGTTGACGGGCAGCCAGTGGATGAACGCCCCCACGTCCCGCATGCCGCGCAGGCGCCCGAGCGCGCCGGCGGGGGACGGCGTCCCGGGCGGGCGGACCAGGAAGGCGACGGCGAACTCGTGGTACGGCCCGAGGTCCCCGTCGGCGTACCGGATGAACGCCAGCGAGCAGATCGCCTTCCCCGCCAGCGGCTCGGCGATCTCCAGGCCGGTGTAGGCGATGACGGCCTGCGCGGCGGCGGCCGGTACGGCGAACATGGCCGAGGCGACGGCGGCGTCCCGGATCTGCACCGGAAGCGCGACCTCGTGCCCCTGGATCGGGTGGACTTGCGCGGCAGTTGTCACACCGATAAGTAGAACAGGTTCTCGTTTTGCTGCCAAGGCTCGGCCCGGCACCGATCGGTCACACCGCCGCGCCGCCGGCACCGCCCGTGTTGGGACCCGTCCCGGGGCCCGCCTCCAGGCCCCCCTTGATCCGGCCGAGCGTGGCGCGCATGCCCGCCCGGTTGATCCGCGCGCGCTCCTCGGCCGGGACGCCCGTGAACACCTTCCCGAGCAGCGAGACGAACCCGGCGCCGCGGGTGTCGCGGCGCAGGTCCTCCCAGTACTCGGTGAGCCGCGTCCGCGGCCCGCCCTCGCCGCCGACGTCCTCGATCCGGTAGCCCCACAGCGCCACCGGGACGCCGAAGCTGGACACCCGGAACGCGAACGCCTCGCCCGGGACCGCGACCGTCACCCGGCAGTTGGTGAACCAGACCCGCCACCCGAGCCGGTTGAACCCGACGAACCTCGTCCCCGGCCTGATCGCGCGCCCCCGGACCCACGCCGCGAAGACCTCCGGGCTCCACTCGCCCATCCGCCGCGGGTCGGCGACGGCGCCGTACACCGCCCGCGTCCCGGCCTCGATCGCGACGCTCTCCTCCACCACCCATTCGCGTTCCATGGGCCCGATCATCCCACCTGATGACCGCCCGGTCACTAGGCGGGCTAGCGCAGGTGCGCGAAGGCCTCGCGCCACCGCGCGTACCAGGCGGCGAACCACGGGTGCGGCTCGGCCAGCGGGATGATGTACGTGCACGTCTCGGCGTAGTAGCGGCGCTGGAAGTCCAGCGGCATCTGGTCGAGCCGCTGGACGTTGCTGACGCGGTCGGCGAGCTTCACCACGATCGCCTCCGGCGGGGCGTCGCGCAGCCGGCGCAGGTAGGCCGACTTCGCGGCGCGCTTGGCCTGCCGCCCGCCGCCGGCCACCGGCGGCTTGGTGACCCAGTCGACCAGCTCGGTCACCTCGGGGCCGAACCCGGCCTCCACATCGGCGAGCGTGGCCGGGGTGTCCTCGACCACGTCGTGCAGCAGCGCGGCGGACAGCACCGCCGGCTCGGTGACACCGGCGCCGCGGACCAGGACTTCGAGGGCCTCCATCAGATGCTCGACGTAAGGGACGCCGGTCGGGCGCTGCTGGTCGCCGTGCCACCGCCGGGCCGCGTCCGCCGCCCTCCCCACCCCGGCGAGGTCGGCGCGGGCGCCGTCGCCGGACGACTCCAGGTCCGCGCGGGCCGCGTCCCAGGTGCGCCAGTGGGTGAAGACCTCCACCGTTCCTCCGCTCTGATCTGGCCCGGCCGTGTCGCGCGGGCGGGCGGGACACGGCAAGGTGGGGGTTCACACTATGCGGTGGCCAGGACGGCAGGAAGGCGGCGCGGGGGTGGGCGGGACCCGGCAGCGGCCCGGTGACCGGCCGGGGCCGGCGGGCGGCGTCCGCGTGGCGCTCGGCCTCGTCGCGGGCGCCCTCGCCGTCGCGCTGTGCGCGGTCCTCGTCGAGCGGTTCGTGCTGCACGCCGAGTGGTGGCAGGTGCGCCACACCGTCACCGCCAAGCCGGTCGCGCCGCAGAGCGACGTCGGGCCGCCGCCCGGCCCGCTCGCGGTGAGCTGGGAGGAGACCACGCGGATCCACGGGGGGTCGGCCGGCGGGTACGACGGCGTGGCCTACGGCGTGGCGCGCGGGCAGCTGGTGACGGCGTCCGGCGGCGGCCTGGTGGTGCGGGACGCGCGGAACGGCGCCGAGCGCTGGAGCTACCGCCGCACCGGCTGGACCCTGCTCGGCTGGACGTCCACGCGGTCCCGCCTGGTCGCCTACTTCGAGCGGGACGGGCGGCGCGACGACCGGCTGCTCGTCGGGTTCGACGAGCTGTCGGGCGCGCAGCTGTGGCGGCGGGACGGCGAGCGCCCGGCGGCGGTGTCGCGCGCGACGCTGCGCTGGCCCGCCGGGGCCGGCGTGGTGCTGACCACCGACGACGGCCGCAGCGCCCTGTACGGCGTGTCCGCGCTGACCGGGAAGCGGCTGTGGCGGACGCCGCTGCCGAAGGCGTGCCGGCTGTTCGAGGGGGCGGCGCAGCCGTCGGACGCCCTCGACGCGGCGGACGGCACGGACACCCGCGCGGACACCCGCGCGGGCGCCCTGGCGGCGGTGGCGGTGGGCTGCCCGGAGCAACTCGGCCGGGTGCTGGCCGTCGATCCGGGGACGGGACGGGTGCTGTGGAGCCGGACGCTGGCGCTGAAGGAGTCGCCCGATGTACGGGTGCTGGACGGCGTGGTCCTGGTCTCCCGCGGGTCGGCGCTGCGCGCGTTCGCCGCGGACGGCGACCAGATCGCCGGCTGGGACGGCGACGAGGTGTGCGAAGACCGGATGTGCCCGGCGGCCCTCGCGGACGGGCGGCTGCTGGTCGTCCGCCATCAGGCCGGGAAGGGCGCGGGCACGGACCGGATGGAGGCGGTGGACGTCCGGTCCGGCCGGGTCGAATGGTCGCGGGACGTCCCCGGATACGCGGCGCTGACGCAGGCGGGCGATACCGTCTACGCGCTGCGTCCGCGCCTGTCGGAGCAGCTTCTCCCGGCGGGCCTCGACATCGTCGACCCCGGCGACGGCGGCACGACCACGGCGCCGGTGCCGTTCGCGATGGACCCCGACCTGGCCGGCGCGCATCCGTGGCTGGCGGCGGCGGGCGGGCTGCTGTACGCGGCGGTCGCGGAGGCGGCGCCGCGTCCGGCGGGCGCCGTCCGGCTGGTGGCGCTGCGCGGCGGCCCGGAGGGGACCGGCCCCGCCGAGCTGGGCGGCGTGCCGGTGGACGACTGGCCGGACGCCTGCGCCCTGCTCAAGAAGCCCGACCTGGCCGCCGTGCACGCCGGCGGCCACGACACCGGCCACGACAGCGGCGCCGGCCGGACGAGCGTCGGGACGGTGACGCTGCCGCACCCGGTGTCCTGCACGTACGAGACGAAGTGGGAGGAACCGGAGAGCGAGGGGACGCCCGCCGGTCCGAAGCCGTCGAAGACGCCGTCCGCCAAGGCGAGCGCCACGGCCAAGGAGGGGGAAAAGGCCAGGGAAGACCCGGACGGAGACCGGAAGGGCGAAACCGAGGGCTCGCCCTCTCCGGACGCCGGGCAGAGCACCGGGCCGGACGGCGCCGTCCCCGGCTCCGCCGTCCGCGGCCTGACCGTGAGCGTCCGCTGGGTCGGGGAGACGCCCGGCGCCGCCGCCAAGATGCTCGACGCCCTGGAGGCGATCCAGTCGCAGGCGCGCGAGCGGCCCGACATCCACGCCGACCAGGCGTACGAGTTCGGCCCGACCGCCGGGATGATCGCGCTGCGCGTCGACCGCGTCGTCCTGGTCGTGGACGTCGACCGACCGCCCGGTGCCGCGGCCCGGCTCGCCCGCGCCGTCGCCGACCGCCTGCGCGCCTGACCGGCGCCGGAGGCGCGCGCCGCCAGAGGTTCGCGCCGCTAGAAGTTGTAGTCGGGGACGGCCTCGGGGAACACCTCGGCCGCCGGGGCCGGGTCGGGGACGATGGCGGGGCTGCGGCCCGCCCAGGTCTCCAGTTGCGCGACGAAGCGCTCGGCGTGCACGGGCCAGTGGAAGCGGGCGCGGGCGGTCTCGTAGCCGCGCTTGCCCATGCCGGTGCGCAGTTCCGCGTCGTCGCGCAGCCGGCGGACGGCGTCGGCGGCGGGCGCCGGGTCGCCGAACGGGACGACCAGCCCGCACCCGGCCGGCTCGACGATGTCCACCGCGGGCGGGTTCGGCGTGGTGATCACCGGGACGCCGCGGGCCATGTACTCCACGACCTTGGTGGGCATCGAGTGCCGGTAGTTGGGCTCGTCGTGCAGCAGCGCGAGCCCGGCCATCGCGCCCTCGGCGATCCGCAGCGCCCGGTCGTTCGGGACGAACCCGTACCAGCGCAGGATCCCGGTGCGCTGGGCGTCGCGCAGCGCGGGCCGCACGTCGGGGTCGGCGCCGCCGATCAGCTCGACGGTGACGCCCTCGGGGGCCAGCAGCCGCGCCATCTCGATCATGTCGTGGGCGCCGCGGGCCGCCGACAGGTTGCCGACGTAGACGGCGCGGCGGTCGTCCGGCGGTCCGGGCGGCAGGTCGGAGACGTAGGTGGTGTTCGGCACGACCGGGTGGTCGCCGCTGAACCGGTCCCGGTAGCCCTCCTCGGCGAGCAGCAGCTTCAGCCGCCGCTCGCCGCGCTTCTCCAGCCGCCGGACGGCCGGCCGCAGGACGGGCCGGACCGGGCCGGGCACCCAGCCCTTGGCGGTGAGCGCGGCGGCGGTGTCCTCGTGGACGTCCCACACCACGGTCCGGCCGAGCGCCTCCCGGGGCAGCGAGACGACCAGTTCGGGGTCGTGCAGCAGGATCACGTCGGCGTAGCCGGCGTGCTCGGCGAGCGCCCGGTGGGCGGCGCGCAGGGCCCGCAGGCGGCGCCGCCCGGTGGCGCGCGGGACGTCCACCGGGCTGATCTCGCGCCACGGGGTCGCGTTGCAGGCCCGGAACGGCGCGATGTAGGTGACCTCGTGGCCGGCGTCGAGCAGCGCGCGTATCTGCCGGTGCAGAATGCGCGCATCCTCCGGATGGTGCACGACTGTGCAAACGCAGATCCGCATTCTACTCACTCCGCAATATGCCGGTAAACTCGCCTACTGTTCGAGTCTCGGTCGCCCATGGAAATCTCGTGTGAATTCCCCTCGTCCGTCATGTGGACGCTGCCGGGCGACTCTTCCCGCCGTGCTCCGGCGCCCCGCGGGGCGCCGTCAGAGCAGTTCGACGGTCTCGAGCTGGACGTCCCGGGTCCGGCCGCGCGTGTCGAACAGCAGCCGGGCGTGCCGGGTCAGGATCTCGGCCTCGTAGGCCGCGTGGTCGGCCAGCACGATCACCAGGTCGGCGGCCTCCAGCGCGGCGGGCAGGTCGTCGCCGGCGGACGGCACCCCGGCCCCGTCCACCTGCCAGTCCGCCACGAA
The DNA here is from genome assembly GCF_039529375.1 of Actinomadura napierensis. Taxonomy (NCBI): domain Bacteria; kingdom Bacillati; phylum Actinomycetota; class Actinomycetes; order Streptosporangiales; family Thermomonosporaceae; genus Actinomadura; species Actinomadura napierensis. The sequence continues at coordinate 75,536 of NZ_BAAAMR010000011.1, read as the reverse complement.
CGGGTCGTGGAAGGACAGGTCGGCGCCGAGCCGCGCCAGCCGCCGCGCGACCGGGCGGGCCGGCGATTCGCGCTGGTCGGCGATGTCGGCCTTGTAGGTGACGCCGAGCAGCAGGACCTTGGCGCCCTTGAGTGCGCGGCCCTCCCGGTTGAGCAGCTGCTGGGCGCGCTCGGCCACGTACCGGGGCATCCGGTCGTTGATCTCCTGGGCCAGCTCCACGAACCGGAACGGGTAGCCCAGCGAGCGGACCTTGTAGGACAGGTAGTTCGGGTCGATCGGGATGCAGTGCCCGCCGACGCCGGGGCCGGGGCGGAACGCCTGGAACCCGAACGGCTTGGTGGCGGCGCAGTCGATCGCGTCCCACAGGTCGATGCCGAGCTCGTTGCAGAACACCGCCATCTCGTTGACCAGCGCGATGTTGACGTGCCGGTAGGTGTTCTCCAGCAGCTTGGCCATCTCGGCCTCGCGGGTGCCCTTGGCCTCCACGACCCGCTCCACGAACTTGCCGTAGAAGGCCGAGGCGGCGGACGCGCACGCCGGCGTCAGCCCGCCGACGATCTTCGGGGTGTTGCGCACCCCGTAGACGGCGTTGCCCGGGTCGATCCGCTCGGGCGAGAACGCCAGGTGGAAGTCCTGCCCGCCGACCAGCCCGGACTCCTCCAGGAGCGGCCGGACGACCTCGTCGGTCGTGCCCGGGTAGGTGGTCGACTCCAGCACCACCAGCGCGCCCGGCTCCAGGTGCCGCGCGACCGTCTCGACGGCCCCGCGGACCGCGGTGAGGTCCGGGCCGCCGTCCTGCGACAGCGGCGTGGGCACGCAGATGACGACGGTGCGGGCACCGTCCAGCACGTTCTCGTCCAGGCTCGGGGTGAACCCGGCCGCGAGCATCTCCTCGACCTCGGCGGGCGAGACGTCGTCGATGTGCGACCGCCCGGCCTCGAGCCCGGCGACGACGCGCGCGTCGCGGTCGAGGCCGCCGACGCGCAGCCCGGCCCGGCAGGCCTCCCGCACCAGCGGAAGTCCCACGTAGCCGAGTCCGATGACCACCAGATCCATGCCCGGCTCCCTTCGCAGTCGAGCGCGCGGTCGGCGCGCTTCGGTATCGCGGGCCTCAGCGGAGGCCGTAGGCGGCCCGGTAGCCGGTCGCGACGGCCCGCCAGGTGCGTTCCGCCCGAACCCATTCCCGGGCTCGCTGTCCTGTTTTTCGCCTTCTTTCGGGACTGTAAGCCAGGTCTTCCAGACAATTCGCCCATGCTTCCGCGTTTTCCGGAGCTGTTAACGCGCCGGTCACGCCGGGTTCCACGATTTCGCGAAGTGCCCTGACATCACTTGCTATGACGGGGATTCCCCCGGCCATCGCCTCCAGCGGCTTGAGAGGCGTCACCAATTGGCACACCCGGTCCGCCCGGCGCGGAACCGCGAACACATCGAGGAGCGCGTGGTAGCGGCGAACGGAACCCATCGGCACCCGCCCGGTGAACACGGCGTGAACGCCGTGCCCGGCGGCGCGCCGCTCCAGGGCGCCGCGCTCCGGCCCGTCCCCGACCAGCAGCAGCGTGACGGGCGCGCCGCGGTCGCGCAGCAGCGCCGCCGCGTCGATCAGCGTGTCGATGCCCTCGTAGCCGTAGAACGACGACGTCAGGCCCACGACGGTGGCGTCCGCCGCGATCCCGAGGTCCGCGCGCAGGCCGGAGGCGTCCGGCAGCGGTTCGAGGAACGCCTCGTCCACGCCGTTCGGCACGATGAAGATCTTCTCCTCGGGGACGCCGCGCGAGGCGATCTCCGCGCGCATCGCCTCGCCGAGCGTGACGACCGCGTCCGCCTCGGCCATCCGGCGGGTCTCCAGCTCCCGCGTCAGCCGGTAGAACTCGTCGGACTCGCTGTGCGACGGGTCGCGCGACAGCCACGAGTCCTCCAGGAAGCCGCGCACCTCGTACACGACGGGCAGCCCGTGCCGGCGGCCGAGCTCCAGCGCGACGGCCGCGTTCAGATGGTTGCTGACCGCGTGCAGGACGTCCGGACGCAGCTCCTCGACCAGCCGCCCGGCCAGGTCGGCGCCCCGCTCCACGGCCCGGACCGGCCCGGCGGGCGGCAGCCACGGCACCAGCCGGTGGTACGGGACGCCGTCGACGTCCACCCGCGCCCGCGCGTCACCGGCGCCCTGGCTGAGCGGGTACCCGAGCCGTGTCGCGACGCGGGTGTCGAAGCCCATCTCGCGTTGCGCGAGCGCGATCCGGTGCGTCCGGACGGTGTAGCCCGCGTTGGTGCGCGGCAGCGCGTTCGTCACGAACTGCAGGACGGCCGTCCCGGAACCGCTCCGGGGACGGACGGCCGGGCGGGCCGGACGGGAGGGCCGCGGCGGCTCGTCCGCCAGCAGCGCGCGCACCTCCGCCTTCTCCCGCCGGACGCCGCGCGGGCGCGGGACCGCGAGCCGGGACCGCGCCAGCCGGCGCCCGCCGAGCGGGCCGGGCAGGCCCCGGGCCAGCAGCCGCACCGCCAGCCGGGGCGCCCGGCCGGGATCGTCGCGCACCTGCCGCCAGGTGAGTCCGAGCAGGTAAACCGGCCTTTTCAGGGCATAGATCCGCACGGCGAGCGAGCGTAGGCAAGCCCGATGAACAGAAGGGAAATTGTGGTGTCACCCATCGTGCACGTCCTCGGGGCGAGGCCGAACTTCGTCAAGGCCGCACCGGTCATCGGTGCCCTGCGCGCCGCCGGAGCCGACCAGGCGGTGATCCACACCGGGCAGCACTACGACGCCCGGATGTCGGAGATCTTCTTCGACGAGCTGGGGCTGCCCGAGCCCGACGTGAACCTCGGCGTCGGCTCCGGCGGGCACGCCGAGCAGACCGCGGCCCTCATGATCGGCCTTGAACGGGAGTTCACGAGCCGTTCACCGGCGCTCGTCATCGTGTACGGCGACGTGAACTCGACGATCGCCGCCGCGCTGGTCGCGGCCAAGCTGCACATCCCGGTCGCCCATGTGGAGGCCGGGCTGCGCTCCTTCGACATGACGATGCCGGAGGAGGTGAACCGGCGGCTCACCGACCAGCTCTCCGACATCTGCCTGGTGACGAGCCCGGAGGGGATCGGCCACCTGGCGAACGAGGGCGTCCCGGTGGAGCGGGCGCACCTGGTCGGCAACCCGATGATCGACACGCTGCTGGCCAACCTCGACTCGTTCGACACCGGACGGGTCCGGGAGGCGCACGGGCTGCCGGACCGCTACGTCCTGGCGACCATGCACCGGCCCGCCAACGTGGACGCGCCGGACACGGCCGCCGCCCTCGTCCGCCACCTGCACGGCGTCGCCGACCTGGCCGACCTGGTCATCCCAGTGCACCCGCGCGGCCGCGCGAACCTGCTGGCCGCCGGGCTCGACGACCACGAGCGCGTGCACGTCCTCGAACCGCTCGGGTACATCGACTTCATCGCGGCCGTCCGCGGCGCGGCGGCGGTCGTCACCGACTCCGGCGGCCTGCAGGAGGAGACGACGATCCTCGGGGTGCCGTGCCTGACCGTCCGGCCGAACACCGAACGGCCCATCACCATCACCCACGGGACCAACCGGCTCGTCACCTTCGACGAGCTGGTGCCGGGGGTGCGCAAGGTCCTGGAGTCCGGCGCGCAGGCCGGCGAGCGGAAGCCGCCGCTGTGGGACGGGCACGCCGGCCCCCGCATCGCGGAAGTGATCACGACCTACCTCGGCGAGAACGGAGCCCTTGGATGAGCGGAGCCGAAGGCGCGAAGGCGAACCGGCAGGCCGCGCGGCTGCGGGCCGCCCTGCGGGAGCGCGAGTCGCGCGTCCAGGAGCTGGAGCGGCGGCTGGAGGCGCTGGAGACCTCCATGGCCCTGCAGTTCGGCCGGCTCGTCGCCAGCGCCGCCCGCAACCCGCGGCGGCGCGGCGTCCGGCTGCCGAAGGAGCTGTACCGGCTCTGGCGCAAGCGGAACGCGCCGGAGCAGGGCCCGTCGTCGTCCGGGAGCGAGCGCATCCTGCTCGACCGGATCGACCGGCCCGAGGACCGGCTGCTCGCCGCCGGGCCCTGCGACCGGATCGTCATCGCGGGGATCTTCGGCGCGCAGGCGGCGGCGGCGCTGCGCGAGCACGCCAAGGTCATCCCGCTCTACCCGCACGACGCGACCGTCGTCCTGGACACCGCCGACGTGGACCTGGTCGTGGTGGACGCGGCGGCGGGCGAGCCCGGCGGGCCGTGGGCCTACCTCGGCGTCCCCGGCATGTACGACCGGGACCGCGCGCTGCACGACGTCCGCCAGATCGCGGCGGGCCGCTCGCTCCCGCTCGTCCTGTGGGGCGAGGCGCCGCCCGCGACGCTCGCGCTCCTGGACTGGGACGCCACCGTGACCACGCCAAGCCGGCTCGCCGAGATGGTGGAACCGGTTCGTTGAAAGGAACTCCTGTGCGACCACATGCCCTCGTCTACGGCGACGTCGACCTGAACCTGATCGACGGCTCGGCGATCTGGGCCCAGGGCATGGTCCAGGCGCTGGCCCGCGCCGGCTGCGCGGTGACCCTGGTGCTCAAGGCCCCGGTCCGGACGGGCCGGCTGGTCGACCCGCTGCGCGCCCTGCCCGGCGTCACCGTCCGCAGCCCGCACGCCGAGGGCCTGGTCGAGGGCGAGGCGGGCATGCCCGCCAAGCAGGCCGCCGCGGTCCTCGCCCGCATCGACGCGGACGCCTCGTTCGACCTCGCCGTCGTCCGCGGCCGCCGGCTGGCGGGCAAGCTCTCGCACGGCCCGCTCGCCGGACGCCTCTGGACGTACCTCACCGACGTCCCGCAGTCCGCCGCCGAGTTCGCCGGCTCGGTCAAGGGCGAGCTGCGCCGCATCGCGGACGCGTCCCGCGTGCTGCTCTGCCAGACCGAGGAGCTGCGCGGCTTCCTGGAGACCGCCGTCCCGGCGACGGCCGGCAAGAGCGTGCTGTTCCCGCCCGTCGTCGTGCTGCCCGACGGCCTGGAGCCGCGCCCTGACGGCACCCCGGACGGCCGCGCGCTCCGGCTCGTCTACACCGGCAAGTTCGCGCCGCGCTGGAACACCTACGAGATGACCTCGCTGCCGCGCCTGCTCGCGATGCGCGGAGTGGACGCCGAGCTGCACATGGTCGGCGACAAGATCCACGACGATCCGGACGACCCGGCGTTCGCGACCCGGATGCGCACCGCGCTGGAGTCCGGGCAGGGCGTCGTCTGGCACGGCGGGCACCCGCGCGCCGAGGCGATGCGGCTGACCGCTGCGTCCGACGTGGGCCTGTCGTGGCGGCACCCGGAGATGGACGCGAGCCTGGAGCTGTCCACGAAGGTGCTGGAGTGCGGGACGCTCGGCGTCCCCGTCGTGCTGAACCGGACGCCGATGCACGAGCGCCTGTTCGGCGTCGACTACCCGCTGTTCTCCGCCACCGAGGACGACGTCCTCGACGCGCTGACGATCATCGGCAAGAACCCCGAGGTGTACACGCTCGCCGTCGAGCGCTGCCGGACGGCCGCCGGCGGGTTCACCCTGGACGCCGCCGCCGGCCGGCTGCGGGACTGCCTGACGCAGACGTTCCCGGAACCGTCCGCCGCCGTCCTCGCCGCGGCGGCCGAGCACGAGCGCACGTCCGCCGCGCCGGCGGCCCCGGCGCCGCAGCCCGGCTCCGCCGGGAAGCGGCGCCTGCGCGTCGGCGTCGCCGGCCACGACCTGAAGTTCTTCACCCGCCTGCTCGACTACCTCCGGTCGCGGCCCGACATGGAGGTCCGCGTCGACCCGTGGGCGGCGCTGCGCGTCCACGACGAGGAGCGCAGCCAGGAACTCGCCGACTGGGCCGACGTGATCATCTGCGAGTGGTGCGGGCCGAACGCGATCTGGTTCGCCCAGCGCAAGCGGCCGGGACAGCGCCTGGTCGTCCGGCTGCACCGCTTCGAGCTGTACGCGCGCTGGCCCCGCCACCTCGACATCGACGCCGTCGACCAGGTCATCTGCGTCAGCCCGCACTACGCCCGGCTGACCCACGAGATCCTCGGCTGGCCCATGTCGAAGATCACCACGGTGCCGAACTGGGTGGACGACCGCCAGTTCGACCGGCCGAAGCTCGCCGGCGCCGAGCACCACCTCGGCATGATCGGCATCGCGCCGTCCCGCAAGCGCCTCGACCTGGCCCTGGACGCGCTGGAGGAGCTGCGCCGCGACGACCCGCGCTTCACCCTCTTCGTCAAGTCCAAGCTCCCCTGGGAGTACTGGTGGATCTGGCAGAAGGACGAGGAGCGCGCCTACTTCGAGAAGGTGTTCCGGCGCATCCGCCGCTCCCCGCTGCTGTCGGGCGGCGTCGTGTTCGATTCCTACGGCCGCGACGTGGCGTCCTGGCTGCGCCGGATCGGGTTCGTGCTGTCCACCAGCGACGACGAGAGCTTCCACCTCGCGCCCGCGGAGGGCATGGCGTCCGGCGCCGTCCCGGCGCTGCTCGGCTGGCCCGGCGCCGACACGATCTACGACGCCCGCTGGATCCACCCCGGCCCGTCCGAGCTGGCCGCCTCGATCTCCGGCACGGTCGCCCTTGACCGCTGGGAGGCCGACCGCCTCCTGGCCCGCGACCAGGTCCGCGCCGCCTACGGCCTCGACGAGGTCTGCCGCCAATGGACCGACCTCCTCGCCACGACCCCATGACGGCGGAGTCCCCGGGGAGGGGGCTCCTCGGGGACTCCGGGCGGTGGCGGGACGGGTCAGCCGGAGCTGCCGACGACGGCGGTGCCGGTGGCGCGCTCCAGGTCCTCGGCGGGGAGCTGGGCGCGGTAGCCGTCGATCTTGTCGTTCAGCTTGGCGAGGCTGCGGCTGTAGTCGCGGCTGGAGAGCCAGAACTTGTAGATGATGAACAGCTCGAAGGCCAGCATGCCGGCGGCGCTGACGCACACGACCGGGATGATCGCGCCCGGCACGATCGCGGCGATCACCGGGGCGACGATGAACACGCCCATCTGGAACTCGATGCCGCTGATCAGGTGCGGCCGGATCCGGCCGCGCAGCAGCACGTTGCGGATCCGGATGTACCAGGGGAACCGCTTGTAGAAGCCGGACTGGAGGGCGGCGTTGGCGTGGTCGTCGTCGCCGACGACCCGCTCCTCGTCCGCCTCGGGGTCGGCGCCGAGCGCGCCCTCCGCCGAGCGCAGGTCCGCGCCGACGTCGCGCGCGTCGGGCATGGTGCCGTCGGCGCGGAGCACCGCCTCCTCCAGCGTCTCGGCCTCCTGGCGCGTCTGGATCAGCGTGGTGCGCATCTGCTGGCGCACCTTGTAGATCTCCAGTGCGTCCATGTAGCGGAGCATGTCGAGGAAGACGACGCCGAGGGCCGTCCACACGTAGGCGACGTTGCCGGTCGCCGCGTACTGGCCGGCCATCAGCGCGATGGCGCAGGCCAGGACCCGGACGCGGTCGAAGATGTAGTCCAGCCAGGCGCCGAACACCGAGCCGGTGCCCTTGAGCCGCGCGATCTTGCCGTCCATGCAGTCGAGCGTGAACGACAGGTGGTACAGCACCGCGCCGGCCAGCAGCCACGGCCAGGAGGCCGCCGCGAAGCAGGCGCCGGCGCCGAGGCCGAGGATGAGCGCGCCCACGGTGAGCTGGTTCGGCGTGATCCGGGTCCGGTTCGCGGTGAACTTCACCAGGCGGGCCGCGAGCGGGTCGACCAGCAGGACCGTCCACCACGCGTCACGCGCCTTGTACGTCCGTTGCCGAACGTCGTCGAGCGTGAAATTCGCCATGGAGGGTTTTCCTTTCGTCCCGGGACCGCTCGATGGTATCGCTGTCCGGATGCGGTCTCCGGCATTGTCGCCGAGTCGTGACTCGGTTAGGGGGACGCGCGGGGCGTTGGGGGATCGTGCGGCGTTCGTCCAGATCGTTTTGGTGGGCGGCCCTGGGTAGGCTTTGGCGGTGCGCGTCAGACCTACGGCAGTTCTCGCCCAATTGCCCTTTGCCTGCGTGCTGGCGGCGGCCGTCTGGATCCGGGTCGTCGCGGTCCGCGGGTACCCGGCGCCGCACTGGACCGGCGACTCGCCCAGCTACCTCGAGGCCGCCCTCGACCTGAAGCCCGGCGAGACGCGCCCGAGCGGCTACCCGATCCTGCTGTGGCTGCTGAAGCCGTTCCACAGCTTCACCGTGATGGTGTCGGTGCAGCACGCCATCGGCGTGCTCGGCGGCGTGCTGGTGTACCTGCTGGTCTGGCGGGCCGCGCGGGCGGCGTGGCCGATCGGCCCGGGCGGGGACGCGGGACGGTGGGGGTGGCGCGACTTCGTCCCGGGGTTGCTGGCGGCGCCGCTGACGTTGCCGGTGCTGCTGGACAGCTACCAGATCGCCCTTGAGCACATGCTCATGTCGGACTCGCTGTTCACGTTCCTGCTGCTGGCGGCCGTGACGGTGGCGCTGTGGCGGCGGAGGACGACGTGGTGGCTCGGCGCGCTGGCCGGGATGTTCGCCGCGTTCGCGGCGGTGACGCGGTCGGCCGGGCTGCCGCTGGTCGCGGTGATCCTGGTCGGCATGCTGCTGCGCCGCGCGGGGTGGCGTCCCCTCGTCGCGGTGGCGATCGCGTTCGTGCTGCCGATCGGCGGCTACATGTACTGGTTCAAGCAGACCTACGGCCAGTTCACGATGAGCAAGGCGAGCTCGGTGTGGCTGTACGGCCGGACGGCCGCGTTCGCCGACTGCAACAAGATCAAGCCGAGCCCCGAGCTGCGGATCATGTGCCCGCGGCAGAGCAACCCGGCGATCGCCCCGGCGTTCGCGGTGCTGTGGACCGACGACTCCCCGTACCACCAGATCCCCGGGTGGATCACCGGCGACGAGGCGAACCGGCTGTCGAGCGAGTTCACCAAGGAGGCGATCGAGAAGCAGCCGGGCGACTACGCGCGCGTGGTCGTCCGCGACACCTGGCGGTCGTTCGACTGGAAGCGCGAGCCGTACCCGACCCCGTGGACGTGGCTGGAGTACGTGTTCCCCCAGGGCGAGTCGTGGGACGACGAGCAGGCGCTGGTGGCGGTGAAGTACGACCCGTCCGGCGGCGAGACGAAGGTCGTCCAGCCCTGGTCGGGGCGGATGCTGTCGTACCAGCACCACATGTCCATGCCGGGCACGTTCCTCGGGCTCATCCTGCTCGGCGGGCTGGTGTTCGCCCTGCCGCACATCGGGCGGCGCGGCACCCGCCGGCGGCTGCTCGGGCCCGTCCGGCACTGGGGGACCGGTGCGCTGATGCCGTGGGGGACGAGCCTCGCGCTGCTGGTCATCCCGGCGGCGACCGCCGACTTCGACTACCGCTACGTGCTGCCCGCCGTGCCGTTCGCCTGCGTGGCGCTCGGCCTCGCCCTGATCCCGGCGCCCCGCCGCGTCCGTGACGACCCGGTGGACGAGACCGGCCCGGAGCAGGACGACGACGAGCCCGTGGCCGGGGAGCGGCTCAGCGCCTAGCGCGGCCGCTCCGTGCGGCGGCGCGGGCGGGCGCGCAGCTCGGCCAGCAGCCGCTCCCAGCGCGCGGCCACCGCCGCGATCCCGAACCGCTCCGCCGAGGCGACGGCGTTCGCCGCCATCGTGCGGCGCAGCTCCTCGTCGTCGATCAGCCGGATCAGCGCCTCGGCGAGCGCCGCCGAGTCCTCGGCGGGGACGAGCAGCCCGTCGTGGCCGTCGGTGACGATCTCGCGGGGCCCGCACGGGCAGTCGAAGCCGGCCACCGGCAGCCCGCACGCGAACCCCTCGATGATCGTCATGCCGAACGACTCGGCGCGCGAGGACATCGCGAGGACGGACGCCTTGGCGAACTCGCCCTCCATGTCGTCGGTCGGCTCCATCATCAGGACGTTGTTGTAGAGCCCGAGCCGGGTCGCCTTGCGGCGCAGCTCCTCGCGCCGGGGGCCGTCCCCGTGGATCCGCAGGCTCCACTCCGGGTGCTTCTCCACGACCTTCGCGAACGCGTCGATCAGCAGGTCGTAGCCCTTGATCCACACGACCCGGCCGGCCGCGACGACGATCTTGTTCTCCTGCCGGGACCGCGGGTGCACCCGCTGCGGCAGGCCGTTCGGGATCGTGCGCACGGGGCACGACCCCGCCGGCAGCATGGCCTCGTACGCCGCGCGGTCGGCGTCGGTGAGGCAGGTGAGCGCGTCCAGGCGCGGGTACCACCGCTCGATCTCCGCGCGGATCCCCGGCTCGTTCATGCTCAGCTGCAGGTGCTCCTGCCCGACGACGACGACCCGGCGGGGCGCCAGCCGCGCCGCCGCCAGGTTAAGCCCGGCGCGGGTCGTCACCAGCACGTCCGTGTGCGGGCGGCGCAGGTAGCGGGTGAGTCTGTCGTCGGTCCAGGCGCTGTACTTGTTGAAGCTGCGCTCCTCGGGATGGACCATGGCGGACGGCTCCGGCATCAGCCGCTCGGCGCGCGCCGTGTGCGGCCAGGGCACCTCGGCACCCGGCCGCAGGTCGACCAGGGAATTCAGCCGGACCCGGTCCGACAGCGGCAGGACGGGGCGGTCCCGGTCCTGTAGCACGCTGACGATCTCCACGTCGTGCCGCCGGGACAGCTCGTCGGCGAGCGTGAAGGTGGAGCGGACGGTGCCGTCGATGGAGAAGGCCTCCAGCAGCAGGAACGTGATCTTCACGTGCCGTCGTCCCCCACCGGGCGGCAGGAGATCGCCAGCTGGTCCCGCTCGGTGTAGTACGGCCGCACGGCCATCTCCCGGCCGCCCGGCGCGGCGACCTGCCGGGGGTAGGAGAGCTTGCCGCGCTTGCCGGGCGCGTCGTCCAGCCAGGTGCCGAGGCGGGCGTGGACGTCGCCGACGTCGAGCCAGAGGTCCCACAGCGCGGGCTCGGCGGCGGCGAACGCCTCGACGTCCAGCCGGCCGCGGAACCCGGTGCCGTCGAGCCGGGCCTCCCCGGCCACCGCGGCCTTGCCCTGCCGCGCCGCCGCGACCAGGTGGGCACTCTCCTCGGGCCGGGGGCCCGTGTAGGCGAGCCGCCCCACGATCTCGATCTCGCCGTCGTGCGGGTGCACCGCCTCGACCTCGGCGTGCGGGGCGACCTGCCGGACGCGGAGCCGGACATGCCCCGCGCGCGTCCGCGCCACGCGGACGGCCCGGTCGCGGGGCACGTCGGCGTAGGCGCGCAGCTCCTCCAGCGAGAAGCCGGGGTCGTCGGTCAGCAGCGGGCAGCCCGTGCCTCCCGTATCGCCAGCGCCGCCCGTCTCGATCACCGGTTCCCAGATGCCGGGCGCGAGGTCGCCGACGCCCACCTCGGCCGAGCACCGGTCGTCCGCGAGCCGCGCCGGCCGCACCGCGCCGGACGACCGGTGCCGCAGGACCACCCGCCGCCCGCCGGGCAGCGGGACGGGCCACCGGATGCGCAGGCGGTCGTCGGAGCCCACGCGGCAATGGTTCGCCACCGCGTCCAATGTCCGCAAACCTTCCCCGATGTCTGCAGTGTCAGGCGGGTAGCCTATCAACGCATCGGTTCCGGCCGGTCACGGATGGCGACAATGGTCCGGCTTCCGAGTCCTTCCGGGTCAGCCGTCCAGGCGGAACACCCGGTCCACGGTGCGCGCGGCGGCGCGCCCGTCGTCCAGCGGGCAGAACCGGGCCACGAACTCCTTGTACCGGTCCTGGTGGCCCGCCGTGGCGGCGTCGACGTCGCGGATCGCCTCGATCAGGTCGTCGGAGGTCTCCACGAGCGGCCCCGGCGCCTCCGCCTCGAAGTCGAAGTAGAAGCCGCGCAGCCGGTCCCGGTAGTCGGCGAGGTCGTAGGTGAAGAACAGCATCGGCCGGCCGGTGTTGGCGTAGTCGAACATCACCGACGAGTAGTCGCTGATCATCATGTCGGAGATCAGGTACAGCTCGGTGATGTCGGGGTAGAGCGACACGTCCCGGACGAAGCCGTGCTCGTCCTCGGTGACGCCGTCCACCACGTTGGTGTGCAGCCGTACCAGCAGGACGTGGTCGTCGCCGAGCGCGGCGCGCGCGCGGTCGAGGTCGAGGCGCATGTCGTGCTTGTAGCGGCCCCGGCTGTAGTACTGGTCGTCCCGCCACGTCGGCGCGTACAGCACGACCCGCTTGCCCTCGGGGATGCCGAGCCGCGACCGGACCGACTTGGCGACGGCGTCCGCGTCGGCGCTGTGCAGCAGGTCGTTGCGCGGGTACCCGACCTCCAGCATCTCGCCCTTGAACGCGAACGCGCGGCGGAAGATCTCGGTGCTGAACGGGTTCGGCGACAGCAGGTGGCTCCACTCGGGGACGGCCGGGCCCTCCGGCTTCTTCTCCTTGCTCTGCAGGGCCGACTTCATCCCCGGCGCGTACGCGAAGTGGACCTCCTTGACGTCCCGGCCGATCTTCTTCAGCGGGGTGCCGTGCCAGGTCTGCAGGACGATCTGGTCCGGATGCCGCTGGAACCAGTCGCCGAGCCGGTGGTTGGTGACGATGTAGCGGGACGTCGTCACCGCCTCCTGCCACTCCTTGCCGTTCAGCCGGACGCCCTTCAGCGTGTCCGGAAGCTCGACCTGCGCGTCGTTGACGACCCACAGCTGCTCCAGGTCGGCGCCGCGCCGCAGCAGCTCCTCGTGGATCGACTTGGGGCTGTCGGAGTACTGCCGCCCGTTGAAGCAGGAGAACAGCACGGCGTCGCGGAGCCCGTCGCGGGCGACGCGCCGGCGCGCCTCCTCGCGGTACTTCGCGCCCGCGCTCTTCTCCTCGCCGGACACGTCCCCGGTGACGGCGACGACGAGCCGGCCGTCCTTGGTCTCCAGGTCGTAGCCGCGCCGCGCCACCTCCAGCAGGCCGGGCAGGCCGCGCTGCGCCGCCTCCGTCAGCCGGACGGTCAGCGCCCGCTCGCCGGGCGGCCGGAACAGCACGTCCCAGCGGCCGGGTCGCAGCGGCAGGACGCCCGCGACGCCCGGCACGGCCGCCACCGGCACCTCCGCGCGCAGCGTGCCCGAGCCGTCGGGGACGAGGTCGAACGCGTGCTCCTTGCGGCGCCCGCGGCTGCGCACCACGATCTGCCCGGAGGCGTGCGCCGGGTGCGTCGCCGCCAGCGACAGGGTCCCGTCGGGGCGCCACACGCAGTCGCTGACCGACAGCCGCGTCGTCGCGCGCCGCACCCGCACGTACCCGCCGGGACCGTGGCCCGCGCTCACCTCCAGCGCGCCGGACGTGCGCCGCGCCTCCTCCACGCCCTCGGCGAGGACGAGCGGGCGGCCGTCCGCCGACAGCGTCCAGTCGCGGGTGTCGTCGATCGCGTCGGCGTCGATGTCGACGTCGAGCGTGTCGGGGTCGACGCGCGCCGTCCAGCCGCCGGACCGGGCCGTCACCGGGACGGGGACGCGCGCGTCGCCGAGCGTCAGCACCAGCTCCGCGGGCGCGCCGCCGGCCGACTCGACCTCGATGAGCAGCGCCGAGTCGTCCCAGTGCAGCTTCGTCGCCCGCTCCCGGACGCGCTCCACCTGCACGATCAGGTTCCCGTCCACGACCTTCGGGACGACGCGCACGTCGTCGGCGACGTACCGGTAGGGCGGGTGCGCGCCCGTCCCCGAGCCGCCGCCGCGCACCGGGCCCTGCCGGAACACGCCCGCGTTCAGCACCGAGGCGTGCACCTCCCAGGTGCCCTCGGCCCACTCGCCGCGCTCCTTCAGCTTCCCGGCGTCGAGCGAGAACTCGAAACCGGTCCAGCCGCCGGACGACTTGCCCGGCTTCGGCGTCTGCCGCGCCTTCAAGAGGATCTTGCGGCGGCCGTTGCGCAGCGTCACCGCCTTGATCGACGTCCAGCGACGGCGGGAGCTGACGGAGTTGATGTAGGCCTCGCCGGTGACGACCAGCCGGTCGCCCTCCCAGCGCACCGCGTGCGTCCGGCCGCGCATCTTGACCTCGTCGCGCGCCCGGTACACCTCGCGGGGGACGTCCAGCTTGGCGTCCTTCCAATACGGGTAGACGACGTAGCGGCGCAGCGGGTCCCGGACGATCGACGGCGAGGACTTCCCGCGCTCGTACCGGACGACCTTCACCAGCTCCATCGTGTGGCCCTGCGCGGCGAGGTGCCACTTCAGCCGGGTCAGCGCGCGCGCCTCGGCGAACACCTTCGGCGACACGCCCTTGGCGTACGCCGCCGCCTGCGCGACGACCTGCTCCCGCTCGTCCCCGGACAGGTCGGGCAGGACGTCCAGGAACATCCTCAGCTCGCGGTCCACGAGGGCGAGCTGGAGCCGCCGCAGCGCCTTGACGTCGCCGCGCTCGGCGACCCACGCCGTGGCGAGGTTCGCCGCGCCGAAGCCGTCGGCGATCTCCTGCGGCTCGGTGGTCGGCTCGTGGAGCTGCCACGTCCGGCGGTGCAGCACGATGTCCGGCACCACGTCGACGGCCTTCGCCAGGTGCAGCGCCCGCACCGCGACCGGGAGGTCGTCGTAGCGGCCGAGGTCGGGGAACTCCAGCCCGGCCGCGTCGAAGAACGAGCGGCGCAGCAGCGTCCCGGTGATCCTGCGGCGGTTCAGCAGGTCGGGGTCGCGCTCCAGGTCGGTGGCCTTCGCCGGGGCCGGCGCGTCGGCGCTCGGCTTCCACTGCGAGACCTGGCCCGTCCAGCGGCGCACCGCGTCGGGGCCGATCGCCAGCTCCGACCCGGACGCCTCCAGCGCGGTCAGCAGCGCGGCGATCGCGCCGGGGGGCATCGGGTCGCCGCCGTCGGCGAACAGCAGGAACTCGCCGCCGCTCCCGGCGACCCCCAGGTTGCGGGCCGCGCCCCGGCTCGGCGCGCCGTCCCGGACGATCCGGAACCGGTCGTCGGGCAGCGCGGCCCGCGCGGCCGTGCCGGTGCCGTCGTCCACGACCAGGACCTCGATGTCCCGGAACGTCTGGGCCGCGAGCGAGTCCAGGGCGTCGCCGAGGTCCTCCCCCGCTCCGTGCGAGAGCACGATGACACTGATCCTGGGGGCGGTCATGCCCACTCCTTAGCACTGGCGAGCCGGGGACGGGGGGTCCGGTCGCGAACGGTCAGGGGGATTGCGGTCGGGAGCGCCGGCGCGCCGCCGTCAGGCCGGGTCGGACGCGGTGCCCGGCGCGGAGATCGCGGGCGGGGCCGGCGGGAGCTCCTCGCCGAGGAACACCCGGCGCACCGCCCGCTCCGCCGCGTTCCCGTCGTCCCACGGGCAGAAGCGCGCCCGGAAGGCCTCCAGGTTCTTCGCCGCCGCGTCGCCCCACGCCGCCCGCGACGCGAACGCGTCGACGAGCTCGGGCTCGGCGTAGGCGACGACGCCCGGCGGGAACTCGGTGAGGTCGAAGTTCACGCCGCGGGTGAGCTTGTAGGTCTCCCAGTCGTTGGCGTAGATCACGATCGGCCTGCCGAGGTTGGCGTAGTCGAACATCACCGACGAGTAGTCGGTGAGCAGCGCGTCCGAGGCGATCATCAGGTCCTCGACGGACGGGTGCTTGGAGACGTCGATGACCCGGTCCTCCGGCCAGCCCAGGTCCGTCGCCATGTTCTTGAGCTTGTAGTAGTAGTGCGCCCGCAGCAGCAGCACGTGGTCGTCGCCGAGCTGCTCCATCACCCGGCCGATGTCGAACATCGGGGCGTAGCGGCGCTGGTAGTCGCGGTGCGTCGGCGCGTACAGGATCGCGGTCTTGCCCTCGGGGACGCCGAGCTCGTCGCGCAGCCGCGCCTGCTCCCGCGGCGTCGCGCGCACCAGCCGGTCGTTGCGCGGGTAGCCGATCTCCAGCAGCTCGTACTTGCACGGGAAGCCCCGCTCCCACGCCTCGCTCATCAGCGGGTTGGCGGAGACGAGGAAGTCCCAGCGGTCGGACCGCTCGATCAGCGCCTTGAAGTCCATGTCGCCGGCGCCGACCGGGTACTCCATCTGGTCGAGGCCCATCTTCTTCAGCGGCGTGCCGTGCTGGGTCTCCAGATGCACCTGCCCCGGCCTCTTGACGAGGTTGTCGGGGAAGTTGACGTTGTTGACGAAGTACTTCGCGGCGGCGATCGTGCGGTAGTACTCCGCCGAGCCGGCCACCACGTACTCCACGCCGTCGGGCATGTTCTTGCGCCCGCCCGGCTTCACGATCCACACGCAGCGGATGTGCGGCGCCAGCTCGCGGACCTTCTCGTAGATCGCGGCCGGGTTGCAGGAGTACCCGCGGTACCAGTAGGCGGCGAAGACGGCGAGGTTCTCCTCGATCGGCAGGTGCCGCCGCATCGCGTAGTACCGCTCCTTGGCGAGCTCCTTGGAGCGGACGACGCCGCGCTTCTGCAGCCGCCGGACCTTGCGCCCGCTCTTCTTCGCCTTGGTGGTGAGCTTCGGCGAGTTGAGGCGCTCCCAGGCGCGGAAGTCGCCCCGCTCGATCGCCCGGTGCTTGTCGGCCAGCCCCGGCTCGTCGTCCGGCGGGACGTGCCCCGGCGGCTTGTAGCGGTTGTAGGTCTTGGTCATCTCGGCGAAGAACCGCTGCTTCTCCGAGGGGTAGACGCGGTCGGCGCGCTCGATGATGACCAGCAGGTGCCAGATCGTCCGGTTGAACATCAGCGGACGGAACCGGTCCATCTTCGGGCCCAGGTGGTCCATGAACGCGAAGATGCGGTCGTACTGGTCGAAGGCGTCGAAGTGCTTGGCGCTGGCCGTCTTGGTGATCGCGCCGCTGCGGCGCTGCCGGTAGATGTAGCAGACCCGGTCGAGGAAGCTGACCCGCTCGGCCGCCATCAGGACCGGGTAGGTGATGCTGACGTCCTCGTAGTAGCCGCTGTTGAAGCGCAGCCCGTGCTCGATCATGAACTCGCGGCGGATCGCCCGGTTCCAGATCGAGGTGAACATCTCCAGCAGGCTCGGCCGGTCGGCGAGCGTGAACACCTCGGGCGCGGGCGGCTCCCGGAACAGGTGGTTGATGATGCTCCGCTTGACCCGGCCGTTCCAGTAGGAGCGGGCGTAGTCGAACATCAGCACGTCCGGCCGGGTCTCGACGAGCCGGTCGCAGATCGCCCTGACGGCGCCGTCGGTGGCGTAGTCGTCGCTGTCGAAGAACCACACGTAGTCGCCGGTCGCCATGTCCAGCCCGACGTTGCGGGCCTCGCCGAGCCCGACGTTCTCGGTGAGGTGGCGCACCTTCATGCGGGAGTCGCGCTCGGCGTACTCGTCGAGGATCTCGCCGCAGGCGTCCGGCGAGGCGTCGTCGATCGCGATGATCTCCAGGTTCGGCACGTCCGGAACCAGCAGCGAATCAAGGCACTGCCGCAGGTACCCCTGCACTTTGTGCACGGGCACGATGATGCTCAGGGAGATGTCGTATTCACTGCTCACACGAACGCCAATCAACTACTCGATGAATCTGGATCATACCCGCATCCGGCAGGTAAATCTTATGTCCTGCCATGAGAGGGCTTGAGTAGCCATCGGCCCTTGGGCTCGACCGCCCAATGGGTGAGCCGCTGCACCGGGACGGTGCCGAGCAGCACGCCCAGCGCGAGCGCCCCCAGAGTCGCCGCCACCACGCCGGCCGGGGTGTCGAAGAAGTGCGCGTCGAAGACGCCGCCGTAATCCAGCGTCTTCACGACGAGGCCGTGCAGCAGGTAGACGTACATCGTCCGCGTCCCGAGGGCGGTGTACCAGGCCCGTCCGCGCGGGACGGCGGCGAGGAACGCGGCGCCGAGGGCGACGGCGAGCGCCATCGCCAGCAGCCGGTACGTCATGCCCTCGAACGCGGAGAAGTGCATGTGCTCGTAGCCGCGGTTCCACAGCAGGACACCGTGCGCGATCCGCGGGACCACGGTCCCGCGCTCCCAGACGTAGGCGACCGGCAGGGCGGCGAGCAGCGCGGCGATCCCGGCCCAGCGCGTCCAGCCGCGGCTGCGCGGGGCGAGCGCGAGCTCGGGCCGGATGGTCAGGCCGAGGACGAAGAACGGCAGCAGCGCGGCGGCCCGGCACAGCGTCGCGTCGGAGTTGAAGCTCCAGCTTCCGGCGACCAGCGACAGGGCCACCGACACCGCGACGGGGTGCCGCAAGTGCGTCCACAGCGGGGCGCTCAGCCGCCACAGCACCAGCGCGACGAGGAACCACATCAGGAACTGCGGACGGAAAAGTTCGTGCAGCCGGAATTCATTTCCTCTGATGAACACCAGCTGCAACCGGTAAAGCACGACGAAGATCACGTACGGAACGACCAAGGTGGGGAAAACAACCCGGAATTTGTCGGTCGACCGCATGAAACCGCGCGCGAAGTAACCGGAGACGAACACGAACACCGGCATGTGGAAGGCGTACACCACGGTGTAGGCCGCGTCCACCGCGTGGCTGTCCTTCCTGAGGACCTCCCAGACGTGCCCGATCACGACCAGCAGGATGAGGAAGAACTTGACGTTGTCGAAGTAGGCGTCGCGCCGCCGGGGCGCGGCCGGGCGGGCGTCCGCCGGCCCCGCCGCGCGCGGGTCCCGCTCCTGCGGGCCCGGCGAGCCCGGGACCGTCCCCGGGTCCTGTGCGGTCTCCGGGGCCCGCGCGGTCTCCGGGCCCGGGGCGAGCCGTGCGTGCGGCGCCGGCCCGTCGTCCGGGCGCCGGTGGGGGTCCGAGGGGCGCGGTTGGGGGAGGGTTTCCGTCATGTCTCCGAAGGATCCATTTAGTACGTGACAACCGTTCACGTGGAGGCAGGCCGACTCTAGTGCGCGATCGGCGCCCCTGGGGCCGGATGTGGGATTGTTCCGGTTCGGGGCCCGCCGGGGCCGCCCCCTGCCCGGCTAGCCGCGGCCCGGCCGGCGCAGGGGGGTGAACACCCAGGTCATCTTGGGTTCCAGCGCCCAGCTCATGGTCCGGCGGACCGGGGGAGAGCACAGGAACGTCCCGACGACGACGGCGCCGCAGATCACCGCGACGACGCCGCCGGGCGTGTGCATCCAGTCCGCGCCCCACCAGCCGGTGAAGTTCAGCAGCCGGGTGACGAAGCCGTGCAGCAGGTAGCAGTAGAGCGTGGTCGCGCCCAGCGCGGTGAACCAGTGCTTCCGGCGCGGGACCAGCGTCAGGAACGCGGCGACCAGCACGGTGGCGCACGCGAACATCGCCAGCCGCATCAGCGTGCCCTTGAAGTCGCCGACGCCGAGCATGAAGTGCGGGTCCTTCCAGAAGATCCAGCGCACCGACATGTGCTTCATCACCAGGTACGAGCACGCCAGCCCGACCGCCAGCACGGCCGCGCCGATCGGCCGCGCCGCCGGCCGCTTCAGCAGTTCGAAGTGCTCCGGCCTCAGCTTCAGGCCGAGGACGTAGAACGGCAGCAGCCCGAAGACCCGGTGGATGTCGAAGGTGGTGCCGAGGTCGCTCATGTAGGCCAGCAGCGCGAACCCCAGCGCCACCGCCAGCGGCCAGCGGATCTGCTGCCACACCGGCGTGGACAGCCGCCACAGGAACAGCGCGCACAGGAACCACGTCAGGTAGTACGGGCTGAGGAGGCTGATCTCCAGGTCGTGCCGGCCGGCCAGCCAGTCGTAGACCGAGTACGCGACCTCGAACACCACGTACGGCACGCCGACGTTGGTGATGAGCTTGCGCGCCTTGCCGGGGGAGAACGTCCAGTTCCGCGAGAAGTAGCCGGTGATCACGATGAACAGCGGCATGTGGAACATGTAGATGAAGATGTACAGGCCCTTGGCCATCGGGACGTTCTGCAGGTTGGCGATCGAGTGCCCCGACACCACCAGCAGGATCGCGAAGTACTTCGCGTTGTCGAAGAACGGGTCGCGCTCCGTGCGCGGCTTCGGCGGCGACGCGAGCCTGGGGCCGGCCGCGGGACGTCCGCCGTCCGGGGCCGCCGCTTCGGTGGGTCCCGGGGGGCCCGGGGCCGTCGCGACCGGCGCCGCCGGGTCGGGGCGGGGATCCGAGACGTCCGGTCTCCGCTGATCCGCCGGTGCCGGCGCATCGGCCGTGGCCGGTGGGCTGGGCTGCGGTCCCGTCTCGGCCCCCGAGGGCCTGGTGCTGTACGTCATGGCCTGCCGGTTCAAGCCCCCTTGCAGATGTCGTCGTTGGCGCGGATCTCGCCCTGCTGCTCGGGGATGCCCCCCTTGGCGTTCTTCAGGGCCGTCCAGTTGGAGCCGACGACCAGGTCGACCACGCCGGGCGTGCCGCCGGTGGTGCGGGCCGCCGCGGCCGGCCTGCTCGGGATCAGCGCGGTCAGCGTCCCGGCCTGCTGGTCGGCGCCGGAACCGTACATCACCTTGGTGCTCTGGGTCCGGGACGCGTTGCCGCCGACCGTCACCTGGAAGCCCTGCGCCTCCAGGTCGGAGGCGACCCGGCTCGCCTGGCCGGCGATGCCGCTGCCGTTGTAGACCCGCACCCGGACCTGCTCGGGCTTGATCTTGGGCGCGGCCGTCTTGGACTCGCTCGGCACGGTCTTGTCGTTGCGGACCGCGGCGAAGAACGGCTGGGCGGCGGAGGTGAGCACGACCCGGTTGGGGTCGGCCGGGTCGGGGCCGGACGGCGCGGTGACGAAGCGCAGCTTGCCCGAGGTCATGCCCTGCATGCCCTGGGCGATCTTCAGCATGACCGGCGGGGTCAGCTCCTTGTCGGTGGTGAGCGACTTGGTCGCCGCGTTCATCAGCGGGATCAGCTTGGTGGGGTTGCTCAGCACGCCCTTGCTCATGGCCTTGTTCGCCAGCGCGCCCATGAACTTCTGCTGCCGCTTGATGCGGTCGAGGTCGGAGCCGTCGCCGAGGCCGTGCCTGACGCGGACGTAGGCCAGCGAGGTGGAGCCCTTGATGACGTGCTTGCCGCGGGACAGGTGCAGCTTGGACTTGGGGTCGTTCACGTCCTTCGGCAGGCACACCGGGACGCCGCCGACCGCGTCGGTGATCGCCTTGAAGCCGGTGAAGTCGACCTGCATGAAGTGGTCGATCCGGACGTCGGACAGGCCCTCGATCGTCTTGATGACGCAGGCCGCCCCGCCGGTGGTGAAGGCCGAGTTGATCTGCGCGCGCGGCTGGTCGGGCGACGTGCCGCCGGCGTGGGTCTTGCACGCCGGGATGTGCACCATCAGGTCGCGCGGGAAGCTGATGCCCATCGCCTGGCTGCCGCCGGGCGACAGGTGCAGCAGGATCATGGTGTCCGAGCGCGGCGGGTCGTTCTTCATCGAGCGGCCGTAGCTGGCGTTGGCGCCCGCGCGGGTGTCGGACCCCAGCAGCAGGATGTTCATCGCGCTGTTCAGCTTCTTCGGCCGGTTGGGGCCGAGCTGGGCGTTGACGTCCTCGTGGTTGATGTTGCCCATCGCCTTGCGGTACACGCCGTAGGCGGTGAGCGATCCGGCGACCAGGACGGCCGACATCCCGATGCTCACCCAGCCGAGGATGCGCCAGCCGCGTCGACGCGGCGCCGGCTGTGGATCGGCGTCGTCGACGTACTCCATGTACATCGGGTTGCTGTTCATCGGCTCCGTGGTCCGGGGGCGCGGCCCGCTCTCAGGGGGGTCGGTCGGCTTGGTCTGTCCTGCGGAAACTGCCTGTTCTGCGAGAACTGTCTGGCTCTGCTGGAACTGTCCTGTAGCTCTGAGACGGGGCTGGCCGGGGCTCGGTTGACAAAGCGCGGGCAAAGAGAGCGTAGGTCAGGCGAGCCGGCGCACGGACCCGGATGCGTCATTCCATCCGGGCACTCCGGCCACCGCCGTCACATGCTCCAAGGCCACGCGTCGATCTAGGGCGGCTTTGTCAAAGTTTCGTTGGATTATGACGGAAGCACCTGAGGCTAGTGGTGCGACCAGGCCGGCCAGTAGCCCGTCCAGTGTGGCGAACGACATGTCAACCAGGACGCGCGACGACGCGTCCAGCTCCCATTTCTCGGCCGCCGCGGCACCCGCCGCGACCAGCTCGGCACCGGTCAATGTGGTCTTTGTCACATCGAGCGCGGGCAGCCGCGGGGTGACGTCCGGGCCCGCGGCGAACCGGTCGCCGTAGGAGCGCACCTCCGCCGCGTAGTCGGTGACGCCCGGGGGGCAGTCGGCCAGCGGGCCGCCGAGCGGATGCAGCGACAGCCCCACGACCTCCTCCGCGTCCGCGTTCACGCCAGGGTCCGCGAGCACCACTTCGAGCACCTCCTCGGCCGCCGCCAGGATGTACGGCCCGGACGCCCCGTCCGGTTCGGGCACCGCCGCGCCGCTCTCCAGGACCGCCGCCGGATCGACCGGCACGGCCGTCAGGCCCGCCGACCAGCACGCCATCAGCCACACCGCGGTCTGCCAGTGCGGCGGCAGCGCGAGCACGACACGCCCGCCGGGCTCGGTGGCCAGCCCGTCCACCAGGAAGTTCGCCGTCTTGGCCACCCAGTTGTCGAACGTCCGCGCCGACAGTTCGACGCGCTCGCCCTTCGCGTCGTCGTAATACGTGACGAGGGGGCGGGACGGGTCGGCGGCCAGCCGCCGCCGAAGCAGGTCGGCGGGTCCGGGCGCGGCGGGGTCGCTGTCGCTCATGGGGCGAGCGTAGAGCCCCGTGACCGGCCCGGACTCGCCAACCGGCCGTTCCCGCTACGCTCCGCACCGATGAATGACCACGGATCGGACGAGCGCGGGGCGGATTCATGAACGCGGGTCGGCTGCTCGCCCGGCTCACCGTGGCGCCGGCGCTGCTGGTCACCGCGTGGCTCGTGGTGGCGATGCCGCTGCTGATGGGCGGGGTGTTCCGGCCGGGGCCGGCGATCCTGCTGTGGGTGCCGGTCGCCGCGGCGGCGCTCTGGCTCGGCCTGCGCCGCCGCCCCCGCGAAGCCGTGGAGCCCCGTGACGGGGCCCCTGACGAGCCGCTCGGTGCCGTCCCGTGGTGGTCGGCGGGCGGCGTCGTCGCGGTCGCCGTCGCGTTCGGCGTGTTCGAGGCGCTGATGTGCTCCGAGCAGATCATCGTCCGCCGCGACCCCGCCTCGTACGTCCAGTTCGCGACCTGGCTGAAGGACCACGGGTCGCTGCCGATCCCGCAGATGCGCCAGGCCTTCGGCGGCGGCGACCCCGCGCTGAGCTTCGACAGCCCGGCCTTCTACCAGGACGGCGGCGCGGTCGTCCCGCAGTTCATGGCGGGCCTGCCGCTGATCCTCGCGCTCGGCGGCTGGGCGGGCGGAACGCACGGGATGCTGCTGATGGCGCCGCTGCTCGGCGCCTGCTGTGTGCTGGCCTTCGGCGGCCTCGCCGCGCGGCTCGTCGGCCCGCGCTGGGCGCCCGCCGCGGCGCTGCTGCTGGCGCTGACCCTGCCGATGCTGTGGGTGTCGCGGTCCACCTTCAGCGAGCCGCCCGCGCTGATCCTGCTGCTCGGCGGGCTGTCGCTGCTGCACGACGGCCGGACGGAACGCCCCAGTGCGGCCATGGCGAAGGCGTTCCTCGGCGGCCTCGCGCTCGGGCTGATCGTGCTCGTCCGGATCGACGGGATCCGCGACATCCTGCCGGTCGCGGTGTACGCCGGGCTGCTGGCCGCCCGGCGGCGCCGGAGCGGTTACACGCTCGCGGGCGGGCTCGCGATCGGCGCGGCGGCGGGGCTCGTCGAGGGCTACCTGAAGTCCCGCCCGTACCTGGACTACCTGCACGCCTCGCTCAACCCGCTGCTGCTCATCTCCGCCGCGATCGTCGTCGCCACGGTGCTGATGGTGCTCGTGCTGCGCTGGGACGCGACGGGCCGTCGGCTGCGGGCCGCCGGGGCGGCGATCGGGCGCGGCCGGCTGCCCGGCGCCGCCGCGATCCTGACCGTGCTGGTGATGGTCGGCTTCGCCGTCCGGCCGCTGGTGCAGACGGTCCGGCGCGTCCCGGCCAACACCGACGACCGGCTGAACGCGCAGTTCATCGAGGCCGTCCAGAAGCTCAACCACATGCCGCTGGACGGTGCCCGGCAGTACTCGGAACTGTCGCTGTACTGGGTCGTCTGGTACATCGGCATCCCCGCGCTGCTGCTCGCCACGTTCGGCGCGGCGCTGCTGGTGCGGCGGCTGATGCGCCGCCAGTCCCCGCAGTGGCTGCTCCCGTACGCGGTCATCGTCTGGACGACCGTCCAGGTGCTGGTCAGGCCCGGCATCACCCCGGACCATCCGTGGGCGTCCCGGCGGCTGATCGGCCTGGTCATCCCCGGGCTGCTGCTGTTCACGGTGTTCGCGGCGGCCTGGATCACCAAGCGGCTGCGGCGGATCGGGTACTCGCGGAAGGTGGTGCAGGTGACGGCGGTGGCGGGCATCGCCCTCACGCTGGTGCCGATCGTCATCACGTCCGCCATGTACATGGTTCACAGGACCGACCAGAAGGAGGTCGGCGCCGTCGACGCGATGTGCGACCGGATCGGGCCCGGCCGCTCCGTCGTCGTGGTCGAGGCCGGCACCGCCGACCGCTTCCTTCAGGTACTGCGCGGAATGTGCGGGCTGCCCGCCGCGCGCACCACCTCGTTCGCCACGCCCGCCGACGTCCGCCGGATCGTCGGGAAGGCCGGCGGGGCGGGCCGGCGTCCGGTCGTCATGGGATCGAAGCCCGAGCAGGTCGCGCCGTACGGGACTCCCCGGCAGGTGATGCGGCTGCGCACCCGGCAGGACGGCCGCACCCTCGACCATCCGCCGGGCGGGTCGTGGGGGCTGGCCATCGACGTGTGGATCGCCGAGCCGCCGGTGGCGTGACGCGGGCGTGACCGGCGCGTGTCCGGTGCGCGTCCAGCGGCCGTCGGGGCGGTGTTCTCGCGCCGTGTCGGCCGGTGAGTCGGCCTGAGCGCGCCGTTGCGAGTATTCTCGCGGTGCGTGAGTACCCAGCCCGCCGAGCCCGCGCCCCGGCCCGTGCCCGAAAGCGCCGAGACCGGTGACCCCGTGAGCGACGCCGCCCCCGTGCATGTGACCATCGTCCTGCCCTGCTACAACGAGCAGGAGCACGTGATCGACGAGGTCGAGCGGATCACGAAGGCGATGGACAACAGCGGCAAGAGCTACGAGCTGCTGGCCGTCGACGACTGCTCCACCGACGGCACCCTGGCCCGGCTGGAGGAGGCCGCCCCCCGCTTCCCGCACATGCGGGTGCTGGCGTTCCAGCACAACAGCGGCTCGGGGACGGTCCGGCGCATCGGCTCCCAGCAGGCCCGCGGCGAGATCGTCGTGTGGACCGACGCCGACATGTCCTACCCCAACGAGCGGATCCCCGACCTCGTCGACATCCTCGACACCGACCCGTCCGTCGACCAGGTCGTCGGCGCCCGCACCTCCGAGGAGGGCACGCACAAGCTCCTGCGGGTGCCCGCCAAGTGGTTCATCCGCAAGGTCGCCGAGCGGCTCACCAACTCCAGGATCCCCGACCTGAACTCGGGGCTGCGCGCGTTCCGCCGCGACGTGTCGCTGCCCTACCTGCGGCTGCTGCCGCCCGGGTTCTCCTGCGTGACCACGATCACGATCGCGTTCCTGTCGAACCAGCACCCCGTGCGCTACGTGCCGATCGAGTACTCCAAGCGGGCCGGCAAGTCGAAGTTCCACTTCACCAAGGACGCCTACCGCTACATCCTCCAGGTGCTGCGGATGGTGATGTACTTCAACCCGCTCAAGGTGCTGATGCCGCTCGCGCTGTGGCTGATCGGGATCGGGCTGCTCAAGGGCGTGTTCGACATGGTGGTGCACATCGGCTACTTCGCCAACAACACCATCATGATCTTCGTGACGGGGCTGATCATCGCCTCGCTCGCGCTGCTGGCCGACCTGATCGTCCGATCGCGCGGCGACGTCTAGTGCGGATCGCGATCGTCGGCCCCGCCTTCCCGTACAAGGGGGGCGGCGCCCACCACACCACCGAGCTGGCGCGGCGGCTCGCCGCCGCAGGGCACGAGGTCGCCATCGAGTCGTGGCGTGCCCAGTACCCCGGCTTCCTGTACCCGGGGCAGCAGACGATCTCCGAGCCGGAGGGCGAGCCGTTCCCCGGCACCCGGCACCGCCTCGACTGGCGCCGCCCGGACGGCTGGTACCGCACCGGCCGGGCGCTGCGGGCGTACGACCTGGTCGTGCTGGCGGTGATGAGTTCCGTCCAGGTGCCGTCCTACCTGGGCATACTCGCCGGCCTGCGGCATCGGGCGCCCGTGGTGGCGCTGTGCCACAACGTGCTGCCGCACGAGCGCAAGCCGTACGACGAGCCGCTGATGAAGCGGCTGCTGCGCAAGGCCGACGGCGTCCTGGTCCATTCGGAGGCGCAGGCGGAGCTGGCGCGCGGGCTGACCTCGCGTCCGGTCCGGGTCGCGGAGATGCCCGCGCACCTGCCCGCCTCCGGTGGTGCGCCCGCCGACGACGGCAAGGTGCGGCGCCGGCTGCTGTTCTGGGGGATCGTCCGCCCGTACAAGGGGCTGGACGTCCTGCTGCGCGCCCTCGCCGAGGGCCCGGACGACGTCGGGCTGACCGTCGCGGGCGAGTTCTGGGGCGGCCTGGACGAGACCCGCGCGCTGATCCGGACGCTGGACCTGGCGTCCCGGGTGGACCTGCGCCCGGGGTACGTGCCGGCCGCGGACGTCCCCGGCCTGTTCGCCTCCGCCGACGCGCTCGTCCTGCCGTACCGGACGGCCACCGCGTCGCAGAACGTGTGGATGGCCTACGAGCACGGCCTCCCGGTGATCGCCACGGACGTCGGCGCGTTCGCCGAGCAGGTCCGCGACGGGGTCGACGGGCTGGTCTGCCGCCCCGGCGACGTGCCGGGGCTGGCGGAGGCCATCACCCGGTTCTATGCGCCGGGAACGCCGGAGCGGCTGCGCTCCGGCGTCCGCCCGGTCGACCACGGCCCGGTCTGGGCCGCTTACCTGGAGGCGCTCACCGCGCTCACAGGTGCGGTTCGATGACCTTGAGCAGGGCCCGCTTCGGCTTGGCGCCGGTGATCTGCTCGACGACCTCGCCGTTCTTGAGCAGCAGCAGGGTCGGCAGGCCCAGCACGCCGTACTTCTGCGGGGTCTGCGGGTTGGCGTCGTAGTCCATCTTCGCGATCTTGATCCGGCCGTCCTGCTCGGTCGCGATCTGGTCCAGGACGGGGGCGATCATGCGGCAGGGGCCGCACCAGTCGGCCCAGAAGTCGACGAGCACGGGGACGTCGCTGTCCAGGACTTCCTCGGCGAACGTGGCGTCGGTCACGCTGATGGGGGCCGTCACGGTCACTCCTTAGTGGGTTGCGTACCCCTGACAAGCGCGGGGCGCCCGCCTTCATTCCCGCCTTCGTTCCCGGCCTCGTCCCCGGTCTCGTCCCCCGTCCCGGAGCCGCCGGAGCGGGCGCCGCGGCCGAGGACCATGCCGGCCCCCGCGTTGACCAGATCGGCGATCGTCAGCAGCACCCGGGACGCGATGGCGACCACGACGGGCGCGCCCGCCGGCAGCACCGGGGTCAGCACCACGGTCAGCGCGGCCTCCCGGGCGCCGATCCCGCCGGGCGCGATGAAGACGATGAACCCGGCGACGAACGCCAGCGAGTAGGCGCCGGTCGCCAGGAACGGCAGCCCGGGGCCGTCGCCGCCGACGGCCAGGCACAGCAGCCAGGTGTGGACGCCGAACAGCACCCAGCCGAGCACCGTCCAGCCGACCGCCCGCAGCGTCACGCCGAGGCTGACCGGGTGCTCCAGCGGGGGCCGCCGGACGAGCCTCAGCAGCACGCCCAGCGCCCAGGTCACGATCTTCGGGTGCAGCGCCGCGATCATGAACGGGGCGAGCAGGAACAGCCACCAGTACTCCCGGCGCGCCGCCGCCGAGGTCAGCGGCAGCGTCACCGCCGCGACGGCGAGGCCGCAGGCGGTGGAGGTCGCCACGGCCAGCAGCGTGGAGCCGAAGCTGCGCTCGGCGGGCACCTTGTGCTCGCGGGTCATCTCGATCTGGGTGACCAGCGCCCACACCTTGCCCGGCACGTACTTGCCGAGCTGGGAGACCGCGGAGATCCGGTACGCGACGCGCAGCGGCAGCGGCGAGCCGAGCCCGCCGAGGAAGGTCCGCCAGGCCAGCGTCCAGGAGAACAGGCCCGCCAGGCCCACCGCGAGCGCGCCCGCGAGCGTGGCCCAGGACATCTCCTGGAACGCCTTCGTCGTCGCGTCCCACTGGGAGGCCACGCTGTAGGCGCAGAACCCGAGCGCGAGCAGGATCAGCAGCACGCGCAGGGCCCGCATGGCGGCGACCTTCGTATTCACGCGCCCAGCGTAGGCGAACCGGGATCACGGCGCGTGCCGTCGCTTCGGCCGCGCCGCCGCCCGCCGCGCCCTAGAGTTGGGGACGATGAAACTCTCCGATGTGGTCGCCTTCATGGGGCACCAGGTGCACGTGTGCCGGTACCGCGAGGCGGGGACGCTGCTGTCGTGGATGGGACGGGACCTGCGCGGCAAGCGGGTCCTCGACGTCGCCGGCGGCGACGGCTACTGGGCGGGGCGGGCCCGCAGGCGCGGCGCCGACGCGGTCTCGATCGACCTCGCCCGCAAGAAGATGGTGTACGGCCGGACGCTCGCCGACGCGCCCGCGCTGATCGAGTGCGACGCGCTGCGGCTGCCGTTCGGCGACGCCACGTTCGACGCGGTCCTGTCGGTCTGCGCGATCGAGCACTTCGACGACGGCGGCAGGTCCCTGGACGAGATGGCGCGAGTTCTCAAGCCCGGCGGCGAGGTCTTCATGTCCGCCGACGTGCTGAGCCGCGCGGACGCGTGGCCGAAGCTGCGGGACGCGCACAAGTCCAAGTACCACGTCCAGCACACCTACACCCACGAGAGCCTGCGCAAGCTGATGGACGAGCGGGGGCTCGACCTCGTGCGGCACTCCTACCAGTTCAGGACGGCCGCGACCGAGCGGCTCTACCTGTCGCTGTCGACGTACGGCGGCCGGGTCGGCTTCAACGCCGCGGCGCCGCTGGCGCCCCTGGTCGCGCTCGCCGACCGGAGCGCGCCGAACCGGCAGGGCAGCATCGTCCTGATTCACGCGCGCAAAAGATAGGCGGGTGGGTAGGGGGCCACAAGGACTTGCGGCGGCGACCGGCGCGGAGGGCCCACGGCCGGCCGGTCGCAGGCGTAGGCTCGAACGGTAAAGAGTGATCTACGCCACTACGGCTTCAGCGCCGGAATGGGGGAGTGGACCGTGGCGCCTCGGATACTGCTCGACGCCACCGCGGTGCCCGCCGACAGGGGCGGGCTCGGGCGGTACGTGGACGGACTGCTGTCGGCCCTGCACGCGCTCGGCGCCGACCTCGCGGTCGCCTGCCAGCGCTCCGACGAGAAGCGGTACGGGCTGCTCGCGCCGGGCGCCCGGATCGTCGCGGGCCCGACGGCGCTGGCGCACCGCGCGAGCCGGCTGGCCTGGGAGCAGTCCGGGCTGCCGCACGTCGCCGACGGCGTCGCCGCCGACGTGATCCACCTGCCGACGTACACGATGCCGGTCAGCTCCGTCCGGCCGACGGTGGTGACGATCCACGACGTGTCCCTGTTCGCCGAGCCGGAGATCCACGACCCCGTCCGCACCACCTACGTCAAGTCGGCGACCCGCACCGCGGCGCGCCGGGCGACCCGGCTGATCGTCCCGTCGCGGGCGACGCGGGACGAGATGGTCCGGGTGCTGGGCGCCGACCCCGAGCACATCGACGTGGCCTACCACGGTGTCGACCACGAGGTGTTCCACCGCCCGTCGGAGGCGGAGATGAAGAGTCTCTCCGACCGGCTCGGCCTGCACGGCCGCCCGTACGTCGCCTATCTGGGCGCGCTGGAGCCGCGCAAGAACGTCCCGAACCTGATCCGCGGCTGGGTGCGCGCATGCGCCGGGCTGGAGGACCCGCCCGCGCTGGTGCTGGCGGGCGGCGGAGGCTGGGACGACGAGGTCGACGCCGCTCTGGCGATGGTGCCGCCCCGCCTGCGGGTGCTGCGGCCGGGGTACCTGCCGTGGCCGTCGCTGCCCGGGTTCTTCGGCGGCGCGCTCGTGGTGGCGCTGCCGAGCCGCGGCGAGGGGTTCGGGCTGCCGGTGCTGGAGGCGATGGCGTGCGGCGCGCCCGTCCTGACGACCCGCCGCGGCTCGCTTCCCGAGGTCGGCGGCGACGCGGTCGCCTACACCGAGCCCGACCCGGAGGGCATCGCGACGGCGCTGACCGCGCTGAGCGCCGACCCGGCCCGGCGGGCCGAACTGGCCGCCGCGGCGCACGCGCGGTCGCAGGAGTTCAGCTGGGCCGCGTCGGCCGAGGCGCACCTGGCGTCCTACGAGCGGGCCGTCCGGCAGCACGCCGCGTCGGGCGGTCACGGTTCGGCGCCCGCCACCCACTAGGCTTCCTCTCCACGACCGTGGTGGAGAAAGGGAACCGAGTGGAAGCGATCCTCCTGGTGGGAGGTCGGGGCACCCGCCTGCGCCCGCTGACGATCTCCACCCCGAAGCCGCTGCTCCCCACGGCCGGCGTCGCCTTCCTGGCGCACCAGCTCGCCCGCGCGCACGCCGCCGGCGTCGAGCGCATCGTGTTCGCGACGTCCTACCGCGCGGAGATGTTCGAGGCGGCGTTCGGCGCCCGCGCGCACGGCGTCGACCTCGCCTACGTCAGCGAGGCGCAGCCGCTCGGCACGGGCGGCGCGATCCGCAACGCGGCCCGCGCGCTGACCTGCGGCCTCGACGACCCGGTGCTGATCCTCAACGGCGACATCCTGTCCGGCCACGACGTGCCGGCCCAGGTGAAGCTGCACGAGGACACCGGCGCGGCGGTGACACTGCACCTCACCGAGGCCGACGACCCGTCCCGGTTCGGCTGCGTCCCCACCGACGACTCCGGGCGTGTCACCGCGTTCCTGGAGAAGACGTCCCATCCGGTGACGAACCAGATCAACGCGGGCTGCTACGTGTTCCGGCGTTCGGCGATCGACACGATCGCCGAGGACGAGGTCGTCTCGGTCGAGCGGGAGACGTTCCCGTCGCTGATCTCGTCCGGCGCCGTGGTCATGGGGTACGTCGAGTCGGGCTACTGGCTGGACGTCGGCACGCCCGAGGCGTTCGTGCGCGGCTCGTGCGACCTCGTGCTCGGCCGGCTCGCCTCCCCGGCGATGCCCGGCGAGCCGGGCGAGCGCCTCACCCTCGCCGGGGCGTCGGTGTCGCCGGGCGCGGTGGTGCGCGGCGGCACCACGGTCGGCCGCGGCACGGTGATCGAGGCGGGCGCCATCGTCGTCGGCAGCGTGCTGCTGGACGACGCGTTCGTCGCGGAGGGCGCGACCGTCCGCGACTCGGTGCTGAGCCGCGGTGCCCGCGTGGGCCCCGGCGCGATCCTGGACGGCGTCATCCTGGGCGACGGCGCGGTCGTCGGCCCGGGCAACGAACTCTGCTGCGGCCTGCGCGTCTGGCCCGGCATCG
The DNA here is from genome assembly GCF_039529375.1 of Actinomadura napierensis. Classification (NCBI taxonomy): domain Bacteria; kingdom Bacillati; phylum Actinomycetota; class Actinomycetes; order Streptosporangiales; family Thermomonosporaceae; genus Actinomadura; species Actinomadura napierensis. Next base: position 44,303 of record NZ_BAAAMR010000011.1, on the reverse strand, counting down.
AGCTTCCCCCCACCGCGGTCCGCTTCTCCACCGATGCCTGACGGCCCGCCGGGCACGGCCGCCGGCGGCGTGGCCGGGGAGGAGACCGCCGGGCTGCTCACCGGCCACGGGTCCGGGAGGGTGCGGCGGGAGTGGGCGCCGCGATGGCCCGTGGACGTGGGGGCCACGCTGTCGCCGCATCGGCGGGGGCATCACGATCCGGCGTTCCGGGTGGAGCGGGACGGGACGGTCTGGCGCGGGTCCTACACGCCGGAAGGGCCCGGCACGCTGCGGATCCGTGCGCGCGGGGACGTGGTGGTCGCGGACGCGTGGGGGCCGGGGGCCGCGTGGCTGCTCGACGGGCTGCCCGACCTGCTCGGCGCGTCGGACGAGCCCGAGGGGTTCGAGGCGCGGCACGAGATCGTCCGGCGGCAGGCGCTACTGCGGCCCGGGCTGCGGATCGGGCGGACGAACCGGGTGTTCGAGGCGCTCGTCCCGGCGGTGATGGAGCAGAAGGTCCTGGCGCAGGAGGCGTGGCGGGCCTGGGGGTACCTGGTGCGCCGGTTCGGGACGCCAGCGCCGGGCGCGCCCGCCGCGCTGCGGCTGCGGGTGCCGCCGCCGCCCGCGGTGTGGGCGCGGATCCCGTCGTGGGAGTGGCACCGGTCCGGGCTGGAGGCCGTCCGGGCCCGGACGATCATCGGCGCCGCGCGGGTCGCCGCCCGGCTGGAGGAGGACCCCGCCGAGCGGCGGCTGCGGAGCCTGCCGGGCGTCGGGGTGTGGACGGCGGCGGAGGTACGGCAGCGGGCGGCGGGCGATCCCGACGCCGTCTCCGTGGGCGACTACAACCTGCCCGGCGTGGTGGGCTGGGCGCTGGCCGGCCGCAAGGTCGACGACGACGGGATGCTCGAGCTGCTGGCGCCGTACGCGGGGCATCGGTATCGGGTCACCCGGCTGCTGGAATCGTCCGGCGCGCGCCCTCCGCGGCGCGGTCCCCGTCTGCCCGTCCGCGACTACCGGGGCTTCTGACTTTTCCCTTCGGGGTTCCGTTCGACCGGCGCGGGAGCCAGAAGTGGTCGGGGGTCCAGCTCAGGCCGTCGCGGGTGTCGGCGCCGAAGACCGGCGCGAGGACGGCGAGCGCGATGATGATCGCGAGCATGACCAGCATGGGACTGTCCTTCGGGCGAGGGCCGTGCGGCGGTGGTTCCGCCCGGGGGACGACCCTCTCGCACTCATAGTTTGACTCAGTCCAACATTGAGGACCAGCGACTATTTCTAGACGTATTCATTAAGGTTCGCTACATCCTGGGAGGGACGCCCTCGCCGGGGAATAGATCGGGAGCGCCGCTGGCTCTCGTAGGCGGACACCGTTCCCCGGGGCCCCGCCGCGTCGCGAAATATGACGATTGGCATAGAGTGCCCGCATGGAGGCCACGCAGAACGCGATCAGGCGGGCTTTGGCCCGTGCGCGTGACGGGAAGACGCTCGACCACTCCGAGGCCACGACGCTGCTGCAGGCCCGCGGGCCGCGGCTGGACGATCTGCTCGCCCACGCGGCGAGGACCAGGGACGCCGGCCTCGCGGCGGCGGGCCGTCCCGGGATCATCACCTACAGCCGCAAGGTCTTCATCCCGCTGACCCGCCTGTGCCGGGACCGCTGCGGCTACTGCACGTTCGCGACCGTCCCGCACAAGGTGGACGCGCCGTACCTCAGCCCGGACGAGGTCCTGGGGATCGCCCGGCAGGGCGCCGCGATGGGCTGCAAGGAGGCGCTGTTCACGCTCGGGGACCGTCCCGAGGACCGGTGGAAGCAGGCCCGCGAGTGGCTCGACGCGCACGGCTACGACGACACCCTGTCGTACGTGCGGGCGATGGCGGTCCGGGTGCTGGAGGAGACCGGGCTGCTGCCGCACCTGAACCCGGGCGTGCTGACCTGGCGCGACTTCCAGCGGCTCAAGCCGGTCGCGCCGTCCATGGGGATGATGCTGGAGACGACCGCGACACGGCTGTTCAGCGAGCGCGGCGGCCCGCACTTCGGGTCGCCCGACAAGGACCCGGCCGTCCGCCTGCGGGTGCTGGAGGACGCCGGCCGGACGAACGTCCCGTTCACCACCGGGATCCTCATCGGCATCGGCGAGACGGTCGAGGAGCGCGCCGACGCGATCTTCGCGATCCGCAAGACGATGCGGGAGTACGGCGCGATCCAGGAGGTGATCGTGCAGAACTTCCGCGCCAAGCCCGACACCAAGATGCGCGACACGCCCGACGCCGAGCTGGAGGAGCTCGCGGCGACGATCGCGGTGACGCGGTTGCTGCTGGGGCCGAAGGCGCGCATCCAGGCGCCGCCGAACCTCGTCGCCGACCAGTATTCGCTGATGCTGCGCGCCGGGATCGACGACTGGGGCGGCGTCTCGCCACTGACGCCGGACCACGTGAACCCGGAGCGGCCGTGGCCGCAGATCGACGAGCTGGCGGCACGGACCGCCGAATCGGACTTCGAGCTGCGCGAACGGCTCACGATCTACCCTGAGTACGTCAAGCGCGGCGAGCCGTGGCTGGACCCGCGGCTGATCGGGCACGTGTCCGCGCTGGCCGACCCGGCGACCGGGCTCGCCCGCGAGGACGCCGTCCTCGAAGGCCGCCCCTGGCAGGAGCCCGATGGCGGGTTCCAGGCGTCCGGACGCACCGACCTGCACACCGAGATCGACACGACCGGCCGCACCTCCGACCGGCGCGACGACTTCGACGAGGTCTACGGCGACTGGGACGCGCTCAAGGAGCGCATGAGCGCGCCGGAGCGCTTCGACGCCGACGTCAAGGCCGCGCTCGCCGCCGCCGAACGCGACCCCGCCGGGCTGTCCGATGACGAGGCGCTGGCGCTGTTGCACGCCGACGGCCCCGAACTCGACGCGCTCGCGAAGCTGGCCGACGACCTGCGCCGCGACACGGTCGGCGACGACGTGACCTACGTCGTCACCCGGAACATCAACTTCACGAACGTCTGCTACACCGGCTGCCGGTTCTGCGCGTTCGCGCAGCGCCGCACCGACGCCGACGCGTACACGCTGTCGCTCCAGCAGGTCGGCGACCGGGTGGACGAGGCGTGGGAGGCGGGCGCCACCGAGATCTGCATGCAGGGCGGCATCCACCCGGACCTGCCCGGCACCGCCTACTTCGACCTCGCCCGCGAGGTGAAGCGCCGCGCGCCCGACATCCACCTGCACTCCTACAGCCCGATGGAGGTCGTGAACGGCGCGTCCCGCAGCGACCTGTCCATCCGCGAATGGCTGGAGGCCGCGAAGGAGGCCGGCGTCGACTCGCTGCCCGGGACGGCCGCCGAGATCCTCGACGACGACGTCCGCTGGGTGCTGACCAAGGGCAAGCTGCCCACCGACCAGTGGGTCGAGGTCGTCACCACCGCGCACGAGATCGGCATCCCGACGACGTCAACGATGATGTACGGGCACGTCGACACCCCGTCGCACTGGGTCGGGCACATCAAGCTGCTGCGCTCCATCCAGGAGCGGACGGGCGGGTTCAGCGAGTTCGTGCTGCTGCCGTTCGTCCACCACAACTCGCCGATCTACCTGGCGGGGCTCGCGCGGCCGGGGCCGACCGTCCGGGAGAACATCGCCGTCCACGCGCTCGCGCGGATCCTGCTGCACGGGGCCATCTCCAACATCCAGACGTCCTGGGTGAAGCTGGGCGACGAGCTGTGCACGCGGGTCCTGCAAGGCGGGGTCAACGACCTCGGCGGGACGCTGATGGAGGAGACCATCAGCCGGATGGCCGGGTCGGAGAACGGCTCGTTCAAGGCCATCAGCGAGCTGGAGCAGATCGCCGCCCTCGCGGGCCGTCCCGCCAAGCAGCGCACCACCCTCTATGGCGAGGTGTCGGCCGAGCGCATCGAGGCCGCCCGCAAGACCGACGGCATCGGCCACTTCGGACGCCCGTCCCTCACCCTCACCCCACGTTGAGTTGCGGCGAGTCGTCGTTATGGCGCGGCTCATAACGACGACTCGCCGCAAGTGAACGCATGTTCATCGCGAGTCCGGTATGACTGACGCGTGAGCTTGAAGGTCTGGGTTCCGGCGGCCGTGCTGCTCGTCGCGGTCGCCGGGGGCGGGGCGTGGGCGTTCGGCCTGCTGCCGTCGCCGTCGCCGTGCCGGAGCGGGACGGTGGAGGTGTCCGTCGCCGCACAGCCGGAGATCGCGCCCGCGCTGCGGGACGTCGCGTCCCGGTTCACCGTGGAGCGGCACCGGGTCGGCGGGCGCTGCGTCCGCGTGCGGGTGACGGCCGTCGCCCCCGCCGAGTTCGCACACCGCCCCGACCTGCGGCGCCGCACGGACGCCTGGGTGCCGGAATCGTCGCTGTGGCTCGGCATCGTCCGCGACGCGGGCGACAGGAGCGTTCCGCAGGGCGGGACGTCCCTCGCCGTCACGCCCGTCGTGCTCGCGACGACCCGTCCGGTGGCCGACGAGTTCGCCGCCGACCACGTCGCCATGAGCTGGAAGCTGCTGCTGAAGCCCAAGGTGAACGGTCTCGGCCTCGCCCGAAAGGCGGCGGACCCGGGCGTCGGCATCAGCGGGATGGTCACGATGCTCGCCCTCGACCAGGTCGGCAACGGGACCGGGGACGTGGCCGGCGACCTGCGCAAATCCGCGCCGTCACCGGCGGACGACGCGGCCGGCGGCGCCGCGGCCGTGCTCGCCGGGCTCACCGCCGCCGAACGCTTCGACCGTCCCCTCGTCGTCACCACCGAGCAGGCCGCCGTCGCCTACAACGACGCCCACCGCCCCAACCCGGTCGCCCCGATCGTCCCGGACGAGGGCACCCTCCTGCTCGACCACCCGTACGCGGTCACGGCCCGCGACCCGCGGCACCGCGACGCGGCGGCGGCGTTCGGCGACGCGCTCGGGACGCGGTTCGCCCGCGACACGCTCCAGCGCGCCGGGTTCCGCGCCCCCGACGGCACCTTCGGCGACGCCCATGCCCGCGAGCACGGGGTCTCCGCGGCGCCGCCGAAGGCCCTGCGCTTCCCGACCCGCAAGGAGATCGACCGGGCCCTGGCGTCCTGGAAGACGTGAACCCGGCTAACGGACCTCGACGAACGCGTCCGCGCTCCGGGGCGGGCGGTCGCGCGGCGGCGCGGCCGGGTGGCCGACGCCGACGGCGCCCATCGGGTCCCACTCGTCCGGCAGGTCCAGGGCCTCGCGGACGACGTCGCGGCAGAACATCGTGCTGGACACCCAGCACGACCCGAGGCCTTCCACCGCCAGCGCGACCAGCAGGTTCTGCACGCCCGCGCCGGTCGCCACGACGAACATCTCGCGTTCGGCGGCGGCGCGGCGCGCGTCGGGATAGTCGTGCGAGCCGTCCATGACCAGGCACGGGACGACGAGGTAGGGCGCGCGGCGGAGCACGTCGCCGCGCCGCAGCCGCTTGGTGATCGACTCCTCGGAGAAGCCGTCGCGGCGCAGGTCGCCCTCCCACGCGTCGCGCATCGCGTCCAGCAGCCGGGTGCGGGACTCCGCCGACTCCAGCAGGACGAACCGCCACGGCGTGGTGTGGTGCGGCGCCGGCGCGGTGATCGCGGCGGCGACGGCGCGCCGCACCGCCTCCGGGTCGACCGGGTCGGCGGTGAACTCGCGGATGGTGCGGCGCGCGTGCAGGACGTCCGCCGACCCGTACCGGAACATGTCCTCGGCGGGCGGCCGGACCAGCTGCCGCGCGCCCGGCCCGTCGTCGGCCGTGACGAGGTGGGACAGCCCGCGCACGACCGCGATCGGCACCCCGTCGAGCTTGCCCTTGACCAGCTCGCCCGCCGCCGCGATCTCGTCCGCGACCGCCGTGATGGTGGCCTCGAGCCGGTTGCCGTACCGGTCGTCGCTGCCGCGCAGGTCGCTGAGCGGCGCCAGGCCCGCCACGCCGATCGCCGCGTCCGTCAGCCCGTTGCGCCACGGCCGGCCGAGCGTGTCGGAGACGATGACCGCGACGTCCCTGCCGGTGCGTTCCCGCACGCCCGCTCGGATGCGGCGCGCGGAGGCGTCGGAGTCCTCCGGCAGCAGCAGCACGGTGCCGGGCGCGGTGTTGGACGCGTCCACCCCGGCGGCGGCCAGCACCAGGCCCTGCCGCGTCTCCACGATCCGGGTCTCGCCGCGCGCGTGCCTGCGCCGCGCGACGACCCGTACCGTCTCGGCGTCGATCGCCTTCTCCCGGTCGTCGGCGACCAGGACCCGGCCCTCCGCCTTGCTCACGATCTTGGACGTGACGACGAGGACGTCCCCGTCCTCGACCAGGTCCGCCGGGACGAGCGCGGCGATGTCGTCGCCCTCGCCGACCTCCGGGAGCCCGGGGATCCCGAACACCCGCAGGCCCACCTGGCCGGTCCCGGTCGTCATGCGGCCTTCTTCAGTTCGAGGGCCAGGTCGAGCGCCTCGCGCGCGATCGCCGCGGTCGCCTCCAGGTCGCTCATCAGCAGCGGCCGGGGCCGGATCTCGATGCCCTCCACCCGAACGTCGCCGTCCGCCTCGTCGACGAGCCAGCCGTCCAGCAGCCCGAGACCGTAGTGCTCGGCCACCGCCTTCGCCGAGGTCTCCACCCCGATCGCGGTCAGGCACGCGTCCGCCATCCCGCGCACCGGGGCGCCGCCGATGATCGGCGACACGCCGACCACGGTGTTCGCCGCGACCGCCTCCCGGATGCCGGGGATCGCCAGGATCGTCCCGACGCTGACGACCGGGTTGGACGGCGGGAACAGCACCACGTCCGCCTCCTCGATCGCCTTGAGCACCCCCGGCGCCGGCTTGGCCTCGTCGGCGCCGACCGGCGCGATCGACAGCGCGGGCAGCGACGCCCGCAGCCGCACCCACCACTCCTGGAAGTGGATCGCGCGCCGGCCGTGCTCGGGGTCGTCCACGACCACGTGCGTCTCGACCTGGTCGTCGGTCATCGGGATCAGCCGCACGCCCGGCTTCCACCGGTCGCACAGCGCCTCCGTCACCGACGACAGCTTGTACCCGGCCTCCAGCATCTGCGTCCGGACGATGTGGGTGGCGAAGTCGCGGTCGCCGAGCCCGAACCAGCCGGGCCCGACGCCGTAGGCGGCCAGCTCCTCCTTGACGGCGAACGTCTCGTCCGCCCGCCCCCAGCCCTGCTCCTCGTTGATCCCGCCGCCGAGGGTGTACATCACGGTGTCCAGGTCGGGGCACACCCGCAGTCCGAACAGGGAGATGTCGTCCCCGGTGTTGCCGATGACGGTGATCTCCGCCTCGGGGGCGGCGGCCTGGAGCCCGCGCAGGAAGCGGGCTCCCCCGATGCCGCCCGCCAGCGCCACGATCCTCATGCCGATCAGCCTAGGCCGTACGGGGGGCGCGGCGGCTGCGAGCCCGGCTTTCTCGCGGTTTGGCGGCGGGCGGGGGACAGAGACGTCCGTGGGCGGGATGTGCAAAGCTTTGCGTGTCATCCGATTGCCTCGGTCTGGAGAAGCCACCGTGAACAAGGAAGCCGTCCAGCGCCTGCGCGAACCGGCCGCCTGGGTACTGCTCGCCTCCGCGGGCGTCCAATTGCTCGCGGGCGTCATCCTGCTGCTCGGCGGGCGCGGTGCCTTCACCTATCGCGCGTTCGAGGCCGCCACGGACTCGCTGTTCACGCAGGTCGTCTGCGTCGGGCTCGTCGTCCTGGCGGTGCTGCTGACCACCTGGGGCGCCGTGACGCCGCAGGCGCGCACCATCACCATGGGCGCGCTCGGCGTGCTGGGCGTCACCGCGCTGTTCGCGGTCGTCTCCTGGCTGAGCGCGATGGCCGCGGACGGGCTGGGCGCGCTCACCAAGCTCTCGGTGTTCCTGGCCGGGGGCGGCAAGATCGCGGTGATCGGCATCGGCGCCTGGTTCGTCTTCACCGTCTTCCAGGGCATGCAGCCGGCCCGCCCGCAGCCGCAGATGCAGCAGGGCTACCCCGACTACGGCTACCAGCAGGGGCAGCAGGGGCAGCAGTTCGGGCAGCAGGGCTACGGACAGCAGCCCTATCAGCAGTACCAGCAATACGGCCAGCAGGGCGCCGAGGGCCAGCAGGCCGCCCAGCAGCAGGGCCAGCAGCAGTACGGGCAGCAGCAGCCCTACCAGCAGCAGTACGGGCAGCAGCCTTACCAGCAGTACGGCCAGCCGCAGCCGGGCCAGCCCGGTCAGCCTCAGCCGGGGCAGGGCCAGTCGGGCGAGCAGCCGCAGCCCCAGCCGCAGCCCGCCGACCAGCAGGAAGAGATGGGCGAGTGGACCCGGGCCTACGGCGGCTCCGGGCAGGAGGGCGCCCAGGGTCCGCAGGGCACCCAGCCGGGGCAGCCGCAGGGCGAGCAGCGCCCCGAGGAGGGCGGCGACTGGTACCGCGACAACCGGCCCCCGCCGCCGCAGTGATCGCGCGCCGTTCCGCGCCCTGACCCGCCGATTAACTGATCTTCATCTGAGGTCCGGCGAGCGGTTCACCACATAACCCGCCATGCCGCCCTGGAAACTCGTTCCGCTTGACGGGGCGGGCGCTACACGCGTGTAATTTCGTCGGTGTAGTTTCGATGCCTTCTCGGGGGAGAGATCTTGAGAACGGCATTGACCAGGGGGTTCCACGGGCAGGAGGTGCGCTGTGAGCGAGGTCGTCATCCCGCTGGCGCACGGCACAGACGGCGAAGAGTTGGGCTGGCAGGAGCGCGCACTGTGCGCGCAGACGGACCCGGAGGCGTTCTTTCCGGAGAAGGGCGGCTCCACTCGGGAGGCCAAGAAGGTGTGCCGGGCGTGCGAGGTGCGGACGGAGTGCTTGGAGTACGCGCTGCAGCACGATGAACGTTTCGGTATTTGGGGGGGACTGTCCGAACGCGAACGCCGCAAGCTGAAGCGCCAGGCCGTCTGACGCGCACGACCCGCGGGTCACCGGCGGGCAGGGTTCGCGGGCGCCGAAGGGGAGCGGCGCCGCGCTGAGCCCCTCCCGGACGCCCGCGGCGGCCGCGGCGTCGCCCGGATCCGGGGGATCCGGAGCGTGCAGGCCCGGCCGCGCGTACAGTTATCAGCCGTGCCGGCCCCCGGGGCCGGCACGGCTGCTGCGTATCCGGCAGGAAAACCGTCGTCCCACAGATCGAGCGATCCTTGGCCCCCACACTCGATCGCCATGTCGTCACGGCCGTCCTCGTCGCCCATGACGGCGCGCGCTGGCTGCCGGAGACGCTGAAGGCGCTGCTGACGCAGGCGCGGCCGGTGCAGCGCCTGGTGACCGTGGACACCGGAAGCCGCGACCGCGGGCCGGCCGTCCTCGCCGAGGTGGTCGGCGGGCGCGACGTCCTCACGCTGCCCCGCACCACCGGCTACGGCGAGGCCGTCGCGGAGGCGCTCCGCCAGGACGCGGCGTCCGCCCCCGTCCCCGACGACGACCCCGGGAACCCGCGCACCGAGTGGGTCTGGCTGCTGCACGACGACTCGGTGCCCGACCACGACGCGCTCGACCGGCTGCTGCGGACGGCCGAGGCCGACCCGAACATCGCCGTCCTCGGCCCCAAGCTCCGCGACTTCGACGACCGGCGCGTGCTGCGCGAGGCCGGCACGTCCGTCGACGGGGCCGGGCGCCGCTGGACCGGCATCGACCGGCGCGAGTTCGACCAGGGCCAGCACGACGGCGTCCGCGACGTGCTGGCCGTCTCCAGCGCCGGGATGCTGGTGCGGCGCGACGTGTGGGAGCGGCTCGGCGGCTTCGACGTCGAGTACGGCGTCTTCCGCGACGACCTCGACTTCTGCTGGCGCGCGCACGCCGCCGGGCACCGGGTGGTCGTCGCGACCGACGCGGTCCTCTACCACGCCGAGGCCGCCCGCCGCGGGCTGCGCCGGATCGGCATGACCTCCGACCACCCGCTGCGCCGCGACCGCCGCAACGCGCTCTACACGCTGCTGGCGAACCAGCCGTTCCGCGCCATGCTGCGGACGCTGGTCCGCAACATCTGGACGTCGCTGGTGCACGCGCTCGTCCTCACGGTCACCAAGCGGCCCACCGCCGCGCGCGCGGAACTCGCCGCGCTCACCGACGTCCTGCGCGACCCCGGCCGGCTGCGGCGGGCCCGCGCCGCCCGCGCGGACGGCCGCGCGCGCGTGCACCGCAGCGTGCGGCGGTTCCAGCCCCGGATGGTCGTGCTGCGCCGGATCGCCGAGGGGATCTCGGAGTTCTTCGCCGCCCACGAGCACGACCGCGAGTCCGAGGACGAGATCACCGACGAGCCGGGGCCGATCCGCCGGCTGCTGGCCCGTCCGGGCGTGCTGGTCGTGCTGGCGCTCGCCGCGGTCACCGCCGCGGCGGAGCGATCGCTGGTCACCGCGGCCGGGCGCCTCGGCGGCGGCGCGCTCGTGCCCGCGTGGGGCGGCGCGAGCGACCTGTGGGAGCAGTACCTGGCCGGCTTCCACCCGGTCGGGCTCGGCACCGACGCGGGAAGCCCCCCGTACGTCGGGTTCCTGGCGCTGCTGTCGACGGTCCTGTTCGGCAAGCCGTGGCTGGCGGTGGCGGTCCTGCTGCTCGGCAGCGTCCCACTGGCCGGGCTGACCGCCTACCGCGCGTCCCGGGTGCTGGTGCTGGAGCCGCCGCGGAGCGGCCGCCGCGCCCGCAAGAGCGGCCGCCGCATCCCCGTCTCCGCCGTCCGCGTGTGGTTCGCCGCCGTGTACGCGCTGCTGCCCGCCGCGACCGGCGCCATCGCGGGCGGACGGCTCGGTACCGCGATCGTCCTCGTCCTGCTCCCGCTGGTCGCGCTGCAGGTCGCCCGCATGTACGGGCTGCCGCGGTTCGCCGCCGACCCTGCCACGCTGCGCAAGCGCGCCGGACGCGCCGCCTGGGCGGTCGCGCTGCTGCTGACCGTCGCGACGGCGTTCGTCCCGCTCGCCTGGCCGCTGGCCCTGGCGGGCGGCGGGCTGGTCTGGGCCCTGTTCGACCGGCGCCGCCGGCAGGACCGCCGCAACCTCGTCATCGCGCTCGGCGTGCCGCCGCTGCTGCTGTTCCCCTGGACGCTCGGGCTGCTGCTGCACCCGTCGCGGTTCCTGCTGGAGGCGGGGCTGAACCGGTCGTTCGAACCGGCGACGGCGGCCGAGCTGCTCGCCCTGAACCCCGGCGGCCCGGGGACGCCCGTGTGGTGGACGCTCACCGGGCTGTTCGCCGCCGCGGTGTGCGCGCTGCCGCTGCGCGGCCGCCGGACCGCCGTCCTCGCGGGCTGGCTGCTGGCCGTCGCGGGGCTGCTCGTCGCGATCCTCACCGGCGCCGCCACCGTCACCAAGGGCGCGGACGCGGCCCCGGCCTGGCCCGGCGTCGCGCTCGTCTTCGCGGGCGCCGGGGTGCTGCTGGCCGCGACCGCCGCCGTCCAGCGCGGCACCGAGGTCCTCGCCGGCAACCATCTGCTCTACAAGGCGGGCGGCGCGGTCGTCGTCCTCGCCGCGCTCACCGCGCCGCTGCTGGCGGCGGGCGCCTGGGTCGTCCGGGGCGCGGACGGTCCGCTCGGGACGGTCGGCGCGGACACCGTCCCGGAGTTCGTCAAGGCGCCCGGCGGGCCGCGCACGCTCGTCCTGCACGGCGGACCGTCCGGCCGCGTCGCCTACACGCTGCTGCGCGGCGACCGCCCGAGGCTCGGCGAGGCCGAGACGCAGGCCGCCGGGCCGGGCGAACGGCGCCTGGACCGGCTGGTCGCCGGCCTCGCCGTCAACCGGGAGGGCGACGACGGGCCCGCGCTGTCGCGTATGGGCGTCCAGTACGTGCTGGTGCCGCACCCCGGGTCCGACCCCGTCACCAAGGTCCTGGACGCGGCGCCCGAACTGACCCGGCTCAGCCGGACGGGCACGTTCGCGGTGTGGCGCCTGCAGGCGAACTCCGCGCGCATGATGCTCGTGCAAGGCTCCACCGTCACGCCGCTGCGGGCGGGCAAGACCGGTGCCCGCGTGCGCATCCCGGCGGGCACGGGCGCCCGCACGCTGCTGCTGGCCGAACCGTCCGACGGCGGATGGAAGGCGAAGCTGAACGGCCGCGGCCTCAAGTCGCGGACCGTGGACGGTTGGGCGCAGGGCTACGACGTCCCCGCGTCGGGCGGCGAGTTCACGCTGGAGCGCGGCATGCGGATGCGGCATACCTGGCTCATCGTCCAGGGCGTGGCGGTGCTGCTCGTCGCCGTGCTGGCGCTGCCCGGCGCGCAGGCGGACGCCCTCATGTCGAGCGGCGAGCGCCACCGCGAACGGCGGGAAGGGCGCGAACGGGGCGGCCGGCGTACGAGGCGCGGCGGGCACCGGGCGCGCGTCCGCCACGAGCCGACGCCCACGGAGCCCGTGGAAGAGCCCGTGAAGGACGAGCCTGCACCGGACGAGCCCGCGAAGGAACCGGCGCCGGAGCCCGAGCCTGTGGCGTCCGAGGAGAGCTGACATGGAAAAAGTCGGCACGAAAAAAGTCGGCATGGAGAGAGTGCTGAAGCTCCTCGGCATGCGCTACGCCATCGCAGCCCTAGTCCTGGTCGGCCTCGCCGCGCTCTACGGAGCCGCGTCCTTCTCGCGCCCGGGCAATGCCGAGGAGGGGAACCGGAGCGAACCGGTCAACGCCGCGGTGATGGTCTGCCCGGGCCACGAGGGCGGCCGCGTCAGCGTCCAGTCCCTCCCGCAGAAGCGGACCGGCGGGCGCCTCGACGTGGCCGACACCCGCGGCGGCTCCCCGCTCGCCTCCATGACCGCGCCCGGCCACGGCTGGGACAAGGACATGGGGACGACCAAGGACGCCTTCACCGTCCGCGCGAGCGGCGCCCTCGCCGCCGGGCTGGAGGCCGAGCAGACCACCTACTGGCCGCACGGCGACGACCGCGGCCTCGCCAACGCCCGCTGCGCCCGTCCCGGCACCGACCTGTGGTTCCTCGGCCCCGGGCCGCTCGCCGCCGACGGGCTCGACCTCTACCTCACCAACGTCGACGCCCAGCCGGCGTCCGTCGACCTCGCCGCGATGTCCGGCGAGGGGCCGCTCGACACCACCGAGGGGCGGGCCACGCCCGTCGCCCCCTACAGCACCAGCGTGATCAAGATCGGCGGGCAGCCCGAGGGGCTCGGCGACATCGTCGAGACCGCGCGCGACCTCGCCCTCAACGTGCACACCACCGCCGGACGCGTCGCGGCGTCGCTGCGGGTGCGGATCGGGAAGAAGAAGGGCGTCGAGTGGCTGCCGCTGTCGCCCGAGCCCGCCGCGTCCCTGGTCGTGCCCGGTGTGCCCGGCGGCGACGGCCAGCGCCGGCTGCTCCTCGCGGTGCCCGGCGAGACGGACGCGCGGATCAAGGTGCGGGCCGTCACCGCCGACGGCGCGTTCGCCCCGCAGGGCCAGGACGAGGTGGACGCGCCCGCGCAGAGCGTCACCGCCATCGACCTCGCCGGGGCCCTGTCGGGCCGGGCCGCGGCCGTCCGGCTCGACTCCGACCAGCCGATCATCGGCGGCTTCTCCGCCGCGCGCGGCGCCGACGTCGCCTACGGCACCGCGACCGAGCCGCTCGGCGGCGCGTCCGGCGCCTCCGCGGTGATCGCCGACGACCGGTACGACGCGTCCGTCACCCTCACCGCGCCCGCCGGTGCCGCCGCCGTCCAGATCACGACGATGGACGGCCAGGGCGCCGGCTCACCGCAGAACGTCCGGATCGCGGCCGGGCGGACCGTCGAGACGAAGCTGCCCCCGCCCCGCGACGGGGACGACGACAAGGGCTACGGCGCCGTCGTCACCGTCCAGCCAGGCTCGGGCCCGGTCTACGGCGCCCGGACCATCGCCAAGGGCAAGGGCGACGGCTACCTGTTCACCGTCCTGCCACTGATGCCCGCGCCGGCCACCCTCCGGCTGCCGCCGACCGACGACAGCCAGACCGCCCTGACGCCCTAGCCGGCGCGCTGGCCCGGCGCGCTAGTCGTCGGGGGAGTCGTAGCTCGGGTCGACGGACTCGGGGGAGAGGCCGAGGAGGTCGGCGACCTCCTCCACCAGCAGGTCGCGCACCAGCCGGCCGAGCTCCTGCTCGCCGGACGCGCGGGCCTCCACGGGACGCCGGAACACCACGATCCGGACGGGCCGGCCGGCCTCGCCGGGGACGGTCCGGCCGAGCGGCACGGGACCGTCGAACCACGGCTCGACGTCCGGCACCTCCTCGACGCCGAACTCCACCCCGGCCAGCTCCCGGCCCCAGCGCGCGCCGAGCCGCCGCACCTCGTCGTGGACGAGGTCGTCGAACCTCTCCGCGCGGGACCGCGAGATCGGCGCCTGCGGGGGCGTCAGAGGGCCACGGAGGCCGCGACCGTGCCGATCGCGGCGCCGTACGCCTGCCACACGGGATCCCACCTCACCAGGGTACCTCCCGCCGCACGCGAATCCCTGTCCCCGCATCAGGAACACCCGTCTCCACCCCCGCAACACCGTCCTGGCGACCCGGACACGTCCGGCACGGTGAGAGTTCAGGTCCACACGGTATGTGTTTGTTACCCCGGAAATCAGCCGGTAACGGCGACACGTGCGGCCGGGTGGTGGCGGAGGCGGCGGGAGCGAGGTACGGTCGGCCATCGTGAGCCCCGTCCGCACCTGCTCCCGCACCGCCTGCAAAGCGCCGGCAGTCTTCACGCTCACGTACGTCTACCGCGACTCGACCGCTGTCCTGGGGCCCCTCGCCACGTACGCCGAGCCGCACTGCTACGACCTGTGCGCGGAGCACTCGGAGCGGCTGACCGCTCCCATGGGCTGGGAGCTCGTCCGGCTCCCCGTCGAGGAGGAGTCCGAGCCGAGCGCCGACGACCTGGAGGCCCTCGCCGACGCCGTCCGCGAGGCCGCCCGGCCCGCGCCCGGCCCCGGCCAGGAGCCGGTCGGCCAGGGCACCGAGGTCGGCCGCCGCGGGCACCTGCGGGTCCTGCGCTCCGAGCCCGCGGGCACGCAGCCGCAGGAGTGACCCCGGCCGCGACCGGCACCGGCACCGGATCGGGCCGCCGCCGCACTTCCCGGTAGGCTCGGTGACCCCGCCATCATCCGGTCATCACTTGCGTACAGGGGAGCAGGAGTGGGCGACCTCGCCAAGATCTTCAAGGCGTACGACATCCGCGGTGTCGTGCCCGACGAGCTGGACGCCGCCGTCGCCGAGGCGGCCGGTGCGGCGTTCGTGCGGGTGACCGGGGCGGAGGCGATCGTCACCGCGCACGACATGCGCGAGTCGTCGGTCCCGCTGGCCGCCGCGTTCGCCCGCGGCGCCACCTCCCAGGGCGCGGATGTCGTCGAGGCCGGCCTCGGCTCGACCGACATGCTCTACTACGCCAGTGGCGACCTCGGCATCCCCGGCGCGATGTTCACCGCGAGCCATAACCCGGCCAGGTACAACGGCATCAAGCTGTGCCGGGCGGGCGCCAAGCCGGTCGGCCGCGACACCGGGCTCACCGAGATCCGCGAGATGATCGAGAACGGTGTCCCCGCCTACGACGGCGAGCCGGGCTCGGTGACGCAGCGCGACGTCCTGCACGGCTACGCCGATCACCTCAAGACGCTCGTCGACCTGTCCTCGATCCGCCCGCTGAAGGTCGTCGTGGACGCGGGCAACGGCATGGGCGGCCACACCGTCCCGGTCGTGTTCGAGGGGCTGCCGATCGACCTCGTCGCGCTGTACTTCGAGCTGGACGGCACCTTCCCCAACCACGAGGCGAACCCGATCGAGCCGGAGAACCTGCGCGACCTGCAGGCCAAGGTCCGCGAGACCGGCGCCGACATCGGGCTGGCCTTCGACGGCGACGCCGACCGCTGCTTCGTGGTGGACGAGCGCGGCGAGATCGTCGCCCCGTCCGCGATCACCGCGCTGGTCGCGACCCGGGAGCTGGCCAAGCACCCCGGCGCCTCCATCGTGCACAACCTGATCACCTCGAAGGCCGTCCCGGAGATCGTCACCGAGAACGGCGGCACCCCCGTCCGGACCCGCGTCGGGCACTCGTTCATCAAGCAGACGATGGCCGAGACGGGCGCGGTGTTCGGCGGCGAGCACTCGGCGCACTTCTACTTCCGCGACTTCTGGTTCGCCGACTCCGGCATGCTGGCCGCGCTGCACGTGCTGGCCGCGCTGGGGGAGCAGGACGGGCCGCTGTCGGGGCTGCTGGAGGAGTACACGCGGTACGTCGCGTCCGGCGAGATCAACAGCGAGGTCGCCGACCAGGACGCCGCCGCGGGCAAGGTGCGCGAGGCGTTCGCGGGCCGCCCCGGCGTTACGATCGACGAGCTGGACGGCCTGACCGTCGGCGACGAGTCCGCCGGCTGGTGGTTCAACCTCCGGCCGTCCAACACCGAGCCGCTGCTGCGCCTCAACGCGGAGGCCGGCGACGAGGCGACCATGGCGGCGATCCGCGACGAGGTCCTTGCCATCGTGAGGGAGAAGTGACGCTGCTATGACCATGAAGCTGGACTCCTGGCTGCTGGAGATCCTGGCCTGCCCGAACTGCGGCGGCGAGCTGCGCGCCGACGACGCGGCCGCCGAGCTGGTGTGCACCGGCTCCTGCGGCTACGCCTACCCGGTCCGCGACGACATCCCCGTCCTCCTCGTCGACGAGGCCCGGGCGCCCGCTTCGTGAGCACGCCGGACCCCGGGCGGCTGGAGGAGGCGCGGGACGTCGAGGCGGCCGACCCGGGCGGGATGCTGCGGCAGGTCGCCTCGTCGGCGGCGCAGATCCGGGAGGCGCGGCGCGCCGCGGCCGAGGCGGGCGTCGAGGCGCTCGCGGACGACGGGCGGCCGCGCGCGATCGTGGTCACCGGCATGGGCGGCTCCGGGATCTCCGGGGACGTGCTCGCGGCGGTGTGCGGCCTCGGCTGCCCCGTCCCGATCACCACGGTGCGCGGGTACCGGCTGCCCGGCTGGGTCGGCGCCGCCGACCTGGTGATCGCGGTGTCGTGCTCCGGCTCCACCGAGGAGACCCTGGAAGTGGCGGCGGAGGCGGCCCGGCGCGGCTGCCGGCTGCTGTGCGTCGGCGGCGCCGGCTCGCCGCTGGCGGAGCTCGCCGCCCGCAGCCGCGCCCTGTTCGTCCCGGTGCGGTCGGTGGGGCAGCCGCGCTCCACGCTGTGGGGGCTGACGGTCCCGCTGCTGGTGGCGGCCCGCGCGCTGCGCCTGGCGGACGTCCCCGACGAGGTGCTGGAGTCCACGGCGGTCCTGCTGGAGGACGTCGCGCACCGGTGCCGTCCGGACAGCGAGCCGTTCGTGAACCCGGCCAAGCGGGTCGCCCTCGACCTCGCCGGCGACGTGCCGCTGGTGTGGGGGACGTCTCAGCTCGCCGAGACGGCCGCCTACCGCATGTGCTGCCAGCTCAACGAGAACGCCAAGTACCCGGGCGTCTACGGCGCACTGCCGGAGGCGGACCACAACCAGGTGATGGCGTTCGACGGCTTCTTCGCGGGCGGCGGATCCCCGGCCGACCCGGCCGACCCGGACGGGTCATTGTGGGGGCCGACCCCCACACCCCCCGACAACGACGATTTCTTCCGCGACCGCTCCGAGGACGCCGAGCACGGCCTGCACCTGGTCGTCCTGCGCGACACCGACGAGCATCCGCAGACGGCGAAGCGGCGCGAGGCGTCCGTCGAGATGGCCCGGGCCCGCGGCGTCGCGGTGACGGAGATCCCCGCCGAGGGCGCCCATCCGCTGGAGAGAATCGCGACAATGATCGCGCTGGCGGACTATGTCACGGTTTACTTGGCCATCACGCTGGGCGTCGACCCGACGCCCGTGCGGGCCATTCAAGAGCTCAAAGCGAGGATTGCCTAGATGAGTGCTGAGGGTGGGACGAAGGCCATCATCGCGGCCCTGGCCGCCAACCTCGGAATCGCCGTGTCCAAGATGGTCGCGTTCGCGTTCACGGGGTCGTCGTCGATGCTGGCGGAGTCGATCCACTCGGTCGCGGACTCGGGGAACCAGGGCCTGCTGCTGCTGGGCCGCAAGCGCTCCGAGCGCGACCGCACGCCCGAGCACCCGTTCGGCTTCGGGCGGGAGCGCTACTTCTACGCGTTCGTCGTCGCGGTCGTGCTGTTCACCGTCGGGTCGGCGTTCTCGCTGTACGAGGGGTACCACAAGATCTCCCACCCGGAGGAGGTCGAGTCGCCGGTCTGGGCGTTCGTGGTGCTGATCGTGGCGATCGGGATGGAGGGCTTCTCCTTCCGCACCGCGATCAAGGAGTCGAACACGCTGCGCGGCGCCAACTCGTGGTGGGCGTTCATCCGCCGCGCGAAGGCGCCCGAGCTGCCCGTCGTCCTGCTGGAGGACGCGGCGGCGCTGATCGGCCTGGTCCTGGCGCTGTTCGGCGTCTCGATGGCGGTCGCGACCGGCAACGGGCGCTGGGACGGCATCGGCACCGTCGCCATCGGCATCCTGCTCGGCCTGGTCGCCACGGTGCTGGCGATCGAGACCAAGAGCCTGCTGATCGGCGAGGGCGTCGACGCCGAGCAGGAGAAGCGGATCATCGACGCGCTGGAGTCGGTGGAGCAGGTCGACCACGTCATCCACATCCGGACCGAGTACATCGGCCCGGAGGAGCTGCTGGTCGCCGCCAAGATCGCCGTGCACCACGACGACACCGCCGCCGAGGTGGCCCGCGGCATCGACGCCGCCGAGGCCAAGATCCGCGCGGAGATCCCCGAGGCGGGCCTGATCTACCTGGAGCCGGCGCTGGACGAGGCGGACCGCAGCAACGCCAAGACCGCCGAGAAGGCGGCCGGCGAGAACGTCTGACGGCCCTTCACCTGGCCTGCCCGGCGCGGGCCCTCGACGGGCCGGCGCGGGCGGCCGCACGGGATCCCTCGCCGGGCGGTCGGAGCCAGGTGCCGGCCGAACCCCAGCCCAGGCGAGACCGGCGAGTGCCTCCGCGGAGGCGGGCGGCGCGGCCGTCCGGCGAGGTGCTTCCCATGCTTCCCCGCCCGGACCCCTGAAACCGGGCGGTTGGCGTGACCGCGGCGACCCCGCCGAACCCCCTACGTCGGCGGTGCCGCCGTTGCGGTCACGGTTAAGACATTACGTCCGCGCCGATCGTCCGCACGTCCCCCGCAAGGAGGGATCGGGGGTCGTCCTCCAGGGGGATTCCGGCCGCGCGCATACCACCGCACGGTGAGGTGATGAGCCCGACCAGCGGTCAGTATTGAGGAGTGACCAGCGATGACAAGGCCCGGCCCGGACCCGGCCCCGCGGGGTTCGGCCCGGCCGTCGCCCACCAGGCGTGGCGGCTGTCCGGCCGGATCGTGGCGGGGGTGGGGCAGCTCCTGCTGTGGATCCTCACCGGTATCGGGCGGCTGCTGCGGCCCCTGGCCGTCAGGCTCGGCGCCCGGCTGAACGGCGGCGCCGCGCGCCCGCCGGTCCCCGGCGCGCCCGGGATGCCGCCGGGGCGCGCGGCCGGTGAGACGGCGCCGCTGCCCCGCTGGATCAACACCTGGGCCGACTTCGCCGGCGCCTGGTACTTCGCTCCGCTGACCGGCCTCGCGCTGACGATCGCCGCGCTGGCCGAGCTGGCGCCGAGCACCGGGTCCCCGCTCAGCCTCGCCGGCGGCTTCGCGGTCGCCTCGACGCTCCCGCTCGTCTGGCGCCGCGAGAACCTGCGGCCCGTCGCGGCCGTGGTCCTCGGCGCGTTCGCGGCCGGTCTGCTCACCGGCCAGCAGCTGCTGATCACCACCGCGTTCGCCGCGCTGTACACCCTGTACGCGCTCGGCCGGCAGCTGCCCCGGCAGTCCGCCGGCGTCCTCGCGGCCGGGAGCGTCGCCACCGTCGCCGTCGTGTACCTCGCCACGGGCACGCTCGACGACGTCCCGTGGCCGGCGGCGGTCGTCGCCGTGCTGGCCGCCATCGGCCTCGGCGACGCGCGCCGCGCCGTCGAGTCCGCCGGACGCACCGAGGCGGAGGCCGAGGAGCGCACCAACGAGACCCTCACCCGGCTCACCGCCGTCCAGCGTGAGCAGGCGGTCATGCGGGAGCGCGCCCGGATCGCCCGCGAGCTGCACGACGTGGTCGCGCACTCCGTATCGATGATCGCCGTGCAGGCCGAGACCGCCCCGTACACGATGGACGACCTGTCGCCCGAGGCCCGCGCCGGCTACACCGAGATCGCCAAGACGGCCCGCGACGCGCTGGTGGAGATGCGCCGGCTGCTCAGCGTGCTGCGCGCCGACGCCAAGCCCGAACCGGACGCCGCCAACTCCCCGCAACCCCGTCTGGACCGGCTGCCCGACCTGATCGAGCAGCACCGCGGCGCCGGCGGCGCCGTCGACCTCGCCGTGCACGGCGACCCGCGCGCGCTGTCGACGACCGTGGAGCTGTCGGCGTACCGGATCGTCCAGGAAGCCCTCACGAACGCGCGGCGGCACGCCCCCGGCGCCGGAGTGCACGTCGACCTCACCTTCCTCCCCGACCGGCTCGCCGTCCGCGTCCGCGACGACGGCCCCGCCGCGCGCACCCGGGTGCTGAACCGCGACGACCCGTCCGCCCGTACCGCGGTACTGGGCCCCTCCGGCGGGCCCGCCGGGCCGACCCGGCTGGAGGGCGCGCAACCCGGCGGGCCGGGTGGACAGGGCGGACACGGTCTCGTCGGCATGCGGGAACGTGCGACCATGCTGGGCGGACGGTTCTCCGCCGGCCCGGCCACCGAGGGCGGGTTCCTGGTGGAGGCCGAGCTGCCGCTGACGAGGGAGGGGAATTCCACCGGTGGACACGGCTTCGAGGCGCCCCCCGGCCGCCGCTGACCGGGCTCCCGGCCGCCGCGGGACGGGGACCGGGCGGTGATCCGGGTGCTGGTGGCGGACGACCAGACGATCGTCCGCGCCGGGTTCGCCGCGCTGCTCGCCGCGCAGGAGGACATCACCGTCGTCGGCGAGGCCGGCGACGGGCGGGAGGCGGTCCGGCTCGCCGGGCAGGGCCGTCCCGACGTCGTCGTCATGGACATCCGGATGCCCGGCATGGACGGCATCGAGGCGACCCGCCGCATCCTCGCCCAGCCCGGCTCGGAGGGCGTCCGCGTCCTCGTGCTGACCACCTTCGACGTGGACGAGTACGTCTACGAGGCCCTTGCCGTCGGCGCGTCCGGGTTCCTGCTCAAGGACGCGACCGCCGACGAGCTGGTCTCGGCCGTCCGGGTCGTCGCGCGCGGCGACTCGCTGCTGGCGCCGCAGGTCACCGGGCGGCTCATCCGCGAGTTCACCAAGCAGCGCCGCAACCGCCCGCAGGCGCCGTCGGAGCTGTCCACGCTGACGGCCCGCGAGAACGAGGTGCTCGTGCTGATCGCGGGCGGGCTGTCCAACGCCGAGATCGCCGCGCGCCTGGTGGTCAGCGAGCACACCGTCAAGACCCACGTCGCCCGGGTCTTCACCAAGCTCGGCCTGCGCGACCGCGCCCAGGCCGTCATGCTCGCCTACGAATCCGGCGTCGTCGTCCCCGGCGAGAACCAGGGCTGATCGTCGGCGCGGAGGCGTCCTGGCGGCTACGCGGGCGGGTAGGGGCCCGGCGGCGGTTGCGGGTAGGGCCGGTCCGGCGGCGGTGGCAGGTCGGCCGGGTGGGCGTTCGGAGGCGGCGGGGGCGGATAGGCCGGTCCGCCGTGCGGCGGCGGCGGGTACGCCGGGCCCGGGGCCGGCGGATAGGCGGGGGTCGCCTGCGGGTAGGCGGCCGGCTGGGGCGGGTAGCCGGGCTGGGGGCCGGGGTATCCGGGGCCTGCGTATCCGGGGCCGGGCTGGGCGGGGTAGGCCGGGGTGCGGCGGCGCTTGATGGACGGGCCGAGGAACACCACGCCGGAGCCGACCGCCAGCAGCGGGCCGACGATCATCATGATGACGCTCTGCCGGCCGTCCTTGGACTTCTGCTCGTCGAACGACCGGTTGGTGGAGTGCCCGTTGCGGATCGTCGTGCAGGTGTCGCCCTGCGACATCACGCGGCCGCCGCACTTCGCCGTGTCGCCCGGCATGGTCACCAGGCCGAGCAGGAACATGCCGATCCCGGCCACGAGGCCGAGGACCCCGTACAGCGAGTTCTTCACGCGCCGCCTCCGTCCGTCCAGCGGGATCGTAGTGGGTGCCGCCGACAGGGCGGGGGCCGCCAGCCAACGGGGCGGGGCCCGCCGGTTACCGGCGGCGGAGTAGCCGCAGCGCCTTCTCCTTCTCGAAGTCCAGCGCACGGGCGGGCGGCGCGGACAGCCGCCCGATGCGTTCGCCCAGCTCGCGGACGCCCGCCTGGACCTGCGGCTCGGCCAGCACGCGCAGCCCGAACGCCAGCTCGGCGGGGCCGATGTCGTAGCGCTTCTCCAGCGCGAGCGCGAGCGCGACGGCGCGCAGCTCGGCGTCGCCGAACCGCCGGTGGCCGCCGCCCCGCCCGGTCCCGCCGCCGGTCAGCGCGGGGTCGCGGGTCGCGGGCAGCAGCCCCAGCGTCTCCCGGTAGCGGAGCATGCGGGGCGAGGTACCGAGCCGCCGGGCGGCCTCCGTGATGCGCATGCGTCGATTCTGACAAATTCGTGTCAGAAATGCCTCCCCGACCGTGCCTCCGGCACGTCCCCGCCCGTAGACTCGCCGAGTCGGCCGGCCCGCGGGGCCGGCTCTCGCGGACGAACGACGCGCCCCGCGGGCAAAGCAGACCTGCAGCGCACGAGCGGACCTGCTGCAAGCAAGCAGACCCTGCTGCCACAAACCTGCTGCCACAAAGCAGACAAGGAGCAACGAAAGCATGGACTACAAGGTCGCCGACCTGTCGCTGGCGGACTTCGGGCGCCGGGAGATCCGGCTCGCCGAGCACGAGATGCCGGGCCTGATGGCGGTGCGCGAGGAGTACTCCGCCGCCAAGCCGCTGCGCGGGGCAAGGATCATGGGCTCCCTGCACATGACGATCCAGACCGCCGTGCTGATCGAGACGCTGGTCGATCTCGGCGCCGACGTCCGCTGGGTGTCCTGCAACATCTTCTCCACCCAGGACCACGCCGCCGCCGCGATCGTCGTCGGCAAGGACGGCACCCCCGAGGACCCGAAGGGCGTCCCGGTGTTCGCCTGGAAGGGCGAGACGCTCGAAGAGTACTGGTGGTGCACCGACCAGGCCCTGCAGTGGCCGGACGGCACCGGCCCGAACATGATCCTTGACGACGGCGGCGACGCGACCATGCTCGTCCACAAGGGCACCGAGTACGAGAAGGCCGGCGCCGTCCCGCAGGCGGCCGAGGACGACCCGGAGGAGTGGGGGATCGTCCTCGACACCCTCCGCCGCACCATCGCCGAGAAGCCGGGCCGCTGGACCGAGACCGCCGCCGCGATCAAGGGCGTCACCGAGGAGACCACCACCGGCGTCCACCGCCTGTACGAGATGGCGAAGGCCGGCACGCTCGCCTTCCCGGCGATCAACGTCAACGACTCGGTCACCAAGTCGAAGTTCGACAACAAGTACGGCTGCCGGCACTCGGTCATCGACGGCCTGAACCGCGCCACCGACGTGCTGATCGGCGGCAAGGTCGCGGTCGTGTGCGGCTACGGCGACGTCGGCAAGGGCTGCGCCGAGGCGCTGAAGGGCCAGGGCGCCCGCGTCATCGTCACCGAGATCGACCCGATCTGCGCCCTCCAGGCCGTGATGGACGGCTTCCAGGTCACCACCCTGGAGGACGTCGTCGACATCGCCGACATCTTCGTCACCACCACCGGCAACTTCAACATCATCTCGGCCGAGCAGATGAGCCGGATGAAGCACCAGGCGATCGTCTCCAACATCGGCCACTTCGACAACGAGATCGACATCGCCGGGCTCGCCAAGATCGACGGCATCGAGAAGATCGAGATCAAGCCGCAGGTGCACGAATGGCGGTTCAAGGACGGCCACTCCATCATCGTGCTGGCCGAGGGCCGCCTGATGAACCTCGGCTGCGCCACCGGCCACCCGTCGTTCGTCATGTCCAACTCGTTCACCAACCAGGTCATCGCGCAGATCGAGCTGTTCACCAAGACCGAGGAGTACCCGGTCGGCGTGTACGTGCTGCCGAAGCACCTGGACGAGAAGGTCGCCCGCCTCCACCTCGACGCGCTCGGCGTCAAGCTGACCGCCCTCACCAAGGAGCAGGCCGACTACATCGGCGTCCACGTGGAGGGCCCCTACAAGCCCGACCACTACCGGTACTGAGTTCTATTGCAGTGCCCTTGGCGGTCGGGCCCTGGGGGCCCTCCCTTCGGCGGGCAATGCGTGCGATCGCTGCATCGCTCCGACTCGGCCCTGGGGGCCTCGCTGCGCGATCAAGTTCTCGCAGGCTCGAACTTGGCTTCGCTCGCGATCGCGACGTTCGGGGTCTGCGAAGGTAGAGGTCAAGGCGGAAACGCGCGCGGCCGGGCAGGCGAACCTCGTCTGCCCGGCCGCTGGCTTCCGGCGCTGCGGGCAACATTGAGGAAGACATGAGCGATATCGCGGATGTGTCGCTGGCGTACGAGGGCGTCAAGCGGATCGAGTGGGCCGACCGGAGCATGCCCGTGCTGCGGCAGATCCGGGAGCGGTTCACCAAGGAACGCCCGCTGGACGGCCTGCGCATCGCGGCGTGCATGCACGTCACGACGGAGACCGCCTGCCTGATCCGCACCCTGCAGGCGGGCGGGGCCAGCGTGGCGCTCGCGGCGTCCAACCCGCTCTCCACCCAGGACGACACGGCCGCCGCGCTGGTGCAGGAAGACGGTGCGGAGGTCTTCGCGCGCGCGGGGATCGACCGCGAGGGCTACTACGCGCACATCCACCATGTGCTGGAGACCGGGCCCGATCTGGTGCTGGACGACGGTTGCGACCTCGTCAACATGCTGCACATAGACCGCACCGATCTGCTGCCCACGGTGAAGGCGGGGTGCGAGCAGACGACGACGGGCGTGATCCGCCTGCACCAGATGGCCCGTGAGGGCGCACTCCGGTTCCCCATGGTCGCGGTCAACGACACCGATACGAAGCACATGTTCGACAACCGGTACGGCACCGGCCAGTCGACGTTGGACGGCATCATCCGCGCCACCAACACGCTTCTCGCCGGCAAGACCGTGGTCATCGCGGGCTTCGGCTACTGCGGGCGGGGCCTCGCTGAGCGCGCGCGCGGACTGGGCGCCCGCGTGGTCATCACCGAGATCGACCCCGTGAAGGCGCTCGACGCGGCGTTGCAGGGGTTCGCCGTCCAGCCGATGGCGGAGGCCGCCGTGGACGGCGACGTCTTCATCACCGTCACCGGCAACCGCGAGGTGGTGAACGCCGAGCACCTCGCGGTCATGAAGGACGGCGCGATCCTCGCGAACTCCGGCCATTTCGACGTCGAGATCGATGTCCGGGCCCTGGAGGACATGGCCGTCGCCGTGCACCACGGCGTGCGGCCCCAGACGGACGAGTACGTCCTCGCCGATGGCCGCCGCCTGGTCCTGCTGGCGGAGGGCCGCCTCGTCAATCTGGCGGCCGCCGAGGGCCATCCGGCCGCGGTGATGGACATGTCGTTCGCCGACCAGGCGCTCACCTGCGCGTGGCTGGCCGAGTCGCACACGTCGCTGGCCGCCGCCGTCCACGACGTCCCTAAGGAGATCGACACGGAGGTGGCGCGGCTCAAGCTCGCCTCCATGTCCATCTCCATCGACCTCCTCACGCCCGACCAGGAGGACTACCTGCATTCGTGGCGTCTGGGGTCCTGACCCATGCCGTCCGGTACCTACCTGCATCTGGACGAGGGGGTCGAGGAGCGCTTCCAGTGCGCTCCCGGCCCCGGCGGCTGGCGGTACGTGTCCCAGTGCTCGGACGGCCGGCGCCTCGACCTCGTCGTCGACTCGCGCTGGCGGCAGATCCGCGTCGAGCTCGTCACCCCGGGCTGGTGGCTGCGCGGCGGCGTGACCGGCCCGGACCTGGCGTGGGTGCGCGCCGCGTCCGGGGAGGGTTCGGAGCATGCCGAGCGGGCCTACGGGTTCCTGGGCGACTCGCCTGCGTTCTCCATAGCCGTGGCGCGTTCCCTCGCGTTGGAGGAGCCGGGCGCTGAGGTGAAGCTCCGCCTGGTACGGGTGGGCGGCTCCTCGTTGTCGGCACTCAGCGGAGTGTGGCGATGGCGGCTTGCGGAGACGTCCGTGTACGAGACCGACACCGTGCCGTTGCAAGTCTCGGAGTACGAGGTGACGGACCTTTCCACCGGGGAGGCGACCTCGGTCCACGTCGCCGGTGACGTCCTGCTGTCCGGCCCTGATATCGAATTGACCGCGCTGGAATCGCCGCCCAACTTCGTCACCTGACTAGGGGTGCGGGAGGAGTGCCAGTAGGGCTTCTACTGCGGGGGATAGGGGGCGGGTGGTGGGAGTGACGGCGACGAGGGTGCGGTACAGCGGGGGATCGGTCGGGACGGCGGCGACGCGGTCCGTGGCGTTGCGGAGGGCCTGAGGCGGGAGCAGGGCCGCGCCGAGCCCGTGGCCGACGAGTTCCACCAGGTACTGGATGGTGTCGACCTCGGCGACGATCCGCCGGTCGAGGCCAGCGCGAGTGCAGGCGGCGTCGATCTGGGCGCGCAGAGCGGAGTCGGCGCGGTATTCGACGAAGTCGCGGCCCGCGAGCGCGGGATCGGTGAGGCGGACCATGCCGCGCGAGGCCAGCGGGTCGTCGCGGGAAACGGCGAGGACGAGCCGGTCGCCGCCGAGCGGATGCTCGGTGAGCCCGGGCTCGCCGGTCGCCCGGTCGACGAACGCCAGGTCGAGCGTCCCGGCGGCGCGCTCGCCGGCGAGGGCGGCGGCGCCCGCGTGCCGCAGCCGGACGGTGACGCCGGGGTGGCGCCGGTGGTAGCGGGCGAGCAGCGCGGGCAGGTCGAGGACGCCGAGGGTCTGGATCGCGCCGACCGTCAACCGGCCGCGCACGAGGCCGCGCACTCCGGCGACGGCGTCGCGGCCGCTCTCGGCGGCGGCCAGCGCGCGGCGGGCGGACGGCAGCAGAGCGCGGCCCGCCTCGGTCAGCGCGACGCGGCGGTTGGTGCGGGTGAACAGCCGGGCGCCCAGTTCCCGTTCGAGGGCGCCGATCGAACTGGACAGGCTGGACTGGACGATGTGGACGCGGGCGGCGGCGCGGGTGAAGTGCAGTTCTTCGGCGACCGCGACGAAGTGTTCGAGCTGGCGCAGGTCCATGAATCGACGGTAGCGATGATGAGCATCGGATTCATGCGTTGGACTGATGATGGCTCCCTCCGCCACCCTGGGAAGGGTGGTTTGAGTGGAAAGGGAGGATTCATGGGGGCTTGGGGGACGCGGCCGGAGCGGAACGTGCGGGCCGGCATCGGCCCGGTGTGCATGGCGTACGCCTTCTGGGCCGTCATGCTCGGCACGACCCTCGCGACGCCGCTGTATCCGATCTACCAGCAGCGGTTCGGCTTCGGCAGCCTGGTCACGACGGTCGTCTTCGCCGTCTACGCGGCCGGAGTGATCTTCGCGCTGCTGTTCGGCCGGTCGTCCGACGCGCTCGGGCGCCGCCGGGTGATGCTCGCGGGCGTCGCCGTGTCGATGGTCGCGGCGGTGGTGTACCTGGTGGCCGGGGACGTGCCCGTCCTGCTGGCGGCACGGGTGCTGTCGGGACTGTCGGCCGGGGTCGTCACGGCGACCGGGACGGTGACGCTGGTCGAACTGGTCCGGCCCGAGCGGCGCGGCGGGGCGGCACTGCTGGCGGCGGCCGTCAACATGTTCGGGCTCGGCTGCGGTCCGCTGCTCGCGGGGCTGCTCGCCGAATACGCGCCCCATCCACTGGCCGTTCCGTTCGTGGTGGACCTCGTGTTGCTGGCGCTTGCGTTCGTGGCCGTTCTGGCGGCACCGGAGACCGTGCGGGACCGCCGGACCGTATGGCCGCGTGCACAGCGTCCCGCCGTCCCCGCCGAGGTGCGGCCGGTGTTCGTCCCTGCGGCCATTGCGGCGTTCGCGGCCTTCGCGGTCTTCGGCCTCGTCACGGCGGTGGTGCCGGGGATTCTGGTCGGCGTGCTGCACCGCCCGGACCGGGCATTGGCGGGGCTGGTCGTGTTCGCCATGTTCGGCGCCTCCACGGCCGGACAGGTCCTGTTCGCCAAGGTGCCGGAACGGATCGCACTACCGGCGGGGTGCGCGGTGCTCGTCCTCGGGCTCGCCGCCATTGCCGGAGCGCTCTTGGCCGAGTCGCTCCCCTTGCTCGTTACCGGCCCCATCGTTGTCGGCCTGGGCCAGAGCCTCGGTTTCCGGGCCGGCCTGGCCGCCGTCACAGCGGGCACCCCGGCCGCCCAGCGCTCCCAGACGGTGTCGAGTTTCTTCCTCACCGCCTACGCCGGGATCTCCCTGCCGGTGGTCCTGGTCGGCGTCGCCGCCAGTGCCTTCGGGCTGCGCGGTGCCGCAGTGGCGTTCACCGCGGCCGTCGCCGCGCTCGCGCTGGCCGCGCTGGCGGCCCTGCTCCGGCTCGAACGGCGCCGTCCGGCCCCGCAGGACGGGGAATCCGGGCGGAGCCCGGCACCGCACCATGCCGGGCGCTGACCGCGTACTCTCCGATGGTTAGTGTGGTGGCATGCCGAGAGCACCGCTCACCCGCAGACCGCGACCGGGCACGCCGGGACGCTCGCCCCTGACGTGGCTGCCCGACGGGAAACCGGCCGACGTGTACAGCGCCCCATGCCCGTCCCGTGCCGCGCTCGACCGGATCGCCGACAAATGGACGGCGCTGATAGTCGGCGCCCTGTTCGAGGGCACGCGACGCTTCTCCGAACTCCGCGCGGAGATCGACGGCATCAGCGACAAGATGCTCACCCAGACACTCCGCAGCATGGAGCGCGACGGGCTCGTAACCCG
This sequence comes from Actinomadura napierensis, assembly GCF_039529375.1. Classification (NCBI taxonomy): domain Bacteria; kingdom Bacillati; phylum Actinomycetota; class Actinomycetes; order Streptosporangiales; family Thermomonosporaceae; genus Actinomadura; species Actinomadura napierensis. The sequence goes on along the minus strand of NZ_BAAAMR010000011.1, from coordinate 15,545 downwards.
GCGCGTCCACCCGACGGTGCCGCCGAAGGTCGAGTACCGGCTGACCGACCTCGGCCGGACGCTCGAAGAACCGCTGGCCGCCGTCCGGACCTGGGCGGAGAAGCACATCAACGAGGTGGAGCGGGCGCGGCTGGAGTTCGACTCCGGTGGGGACGCGCACTTGCAAGTGCGTACTTCCTAATGGTTAGTGACTCTCCGATAGTGGGTGCAACGGCCTCCGCCGGAGGCCGCCCACGAGAGGATGGTCATGGTCCAACCGGCTTCCCGCGCACAGGTCCGCCTTGGCGGTGCCACCGTCACCTTCCTGCCCGACGGTCACGCCAGGGTCGTGCCCACGGCGGTCTTCCCCGCGAGCGCCCCCACCGGCTGGGCGACGCACAGCGAGTTCCTGGACGCCGATGGGCGGCTCCCCATCAGCATCGGCTCGTTCCTCGTCCGCACTGGCGACCGCGTCATCCTGGTGGACCTCGGCCTAGGCGAGGTGGACTTCGAGGTCCCCGACCTCGCGTCGTTCAAGGGCGGAACGCTGCTGCGCAGTCTCGCCGCGGAAGGACTCGCCCCGGAGGACGTCGACACGGTCGTCTACACCCACCTGCACCACGACCACGTCGGCTGGACCACTGATGTGGCGCCCGGCCCCACCCTCCCCGAAGGGAGCGCACCCAGCGGCCTGACGTTCCCCAACGCGCGCCACCTCGTCGCCGAGGCCGAGTGGAAGCACTGGACGGGGACGGCGGAGATCATCGGCCCTGACCCCGTCGCCGTGCAGGGCCCCCTGGCGGGCCGCGTCGAGTTCGTCGAGGACGGGCAGGACATCGCGCCCGGAATCCGCGTCCGTGCGACCCCCGGCCACACGCCCGGCCACCAGAGCCTCGTCGTCACCCGGCCGGGGGACGACCGCCGCCTGGTCATCCTCGGCGACGTGATGCACTGCCAGGTCCAGGTCGCCGAGAGCGACTGGGGGTTCGTCTTCGACGACGCCCCTGCGGAGGCGGCGGCCACCCGGGAGTCGCTGCTCTCCGAACTGGAGGACGAGCGGACGCTGCTGGCCGGCGGCCACTTCGCGGGCCACGTCTTCGGTCGTGTCCTGCCGCCTGTGGCGCGCCGTGCCTGGAGCAGCGCCGCGCAAGGCCGTGTCGCGTAAGGCCGTGTCGCGACTATGGCGTGACGGTGACGGTGTGGGCGGCGGTGTTCGGGTCGGCCCACACGGACAGCACGTGACGGTCGGCGTCCCAGGCCGTCCTCCACTTGCCGGCCGGATCGGTCGAGGCGACCTTCGGGGTGGACGGGAACCAGATCTCCGTTGGGCCCGATACACCGGCCTTGTTGCGCCACGAGACCGTGAGGGTCTGCGAGGAGTACGACATCTTCACCGGGGTGCCCGCTATGGCCCGGGCATAGGGGCGCGCCAGGAGTTTGGCGAACAGCGTTGGATTCCCCTTGCCGTCGGTCACGCCGGAGGAGCCGGGGTCGTTGGACCAGTAGGCCCAGCCGATGCCGAGGTCGTCCGCCATGGAGAGCCAGTCGCCGGTGAAGTCCGCTGCTCCCGGAGCGTCCTGTCCCATCCCGCCCACTTCTCCCAGCCACATCGGGGCGTTCAGGCGGCGCGCCGCAGCGGGCATGTTGCGCTTCCACAAGGCGAACTGTGCCTGCACGAGCAGTTTCGTGGCGCCGTCATAGGAGCCGCCGAGGTCGACGCCACCCGGATAGAAGTGCGGGGCCAGCACGATGTGAGGGGTGCCGGGGCGTGGGTCCTTGACCACACCGATGGACGATTCGGCGCCTTCGTTGGACCCGAGCGCCTGGGGCTCCACGAACACCCAGTTGTCCTTGTCGACCTTCCGGATGGCGTTGACGACGCGCTGGTAGGAGGGGGTGAGGATGGGGCCCTCGAAGAACCCGAACTGCCTCGTCCCGCCGAACGGCTCGTTCATCAGGTCGTAGCCCAGCACGGCGGGGTCTCCGGCGAAGCGCTGCGCCACGTGCTGCCACATCGCCGTGTACCGCTCCATCAGCTCCGGATGCTTCCCGGTGTTGTTCCAGAAGTTGTCGTACGCGCGCAGCACGGCGGGCTGGAGGTAGGTGAGCACCCACGGGTCCTGGGGTGTGCAGGGCAGGCCATCGGTGAAGGTGGCCCAGGCGGGGGCGCCGTTGCCGGCGCCGATGCACGCCGCGGGGCCGTAGATGTCCTGGTGCATGTCCAGGATGACGTGCATGCCCTGCTCCCGGTACCAGGCCACGCGCTCCGCGACGGCGTCGAGATAGGCGTCGTCGTACCGGCCGGGCTCGGGCTCGACGTTCTTCCACTGGATCAGGTACCGGACGGAGTCGGTGCCCATTTCCCGGGCTTCGCGGACGACGTCGTCCCGGCTGATCCAGGGCAGCCCGCCGGGCCCCTTCGCGCTGCTCGCGGTGTTGAGGCCGTGCAGGATGAGCGTCCGGCCCTGGTCGTCGGTGATCGTGGGGAGCGGCGCGGTGTCCGCGTGCGCGGGGGCGCCGGCCGCCGCGGTCCCCGCGGCCCCGGCGAGGGCGAGCGCGGTGGTGAGGGTGATCCGGCCGAGCGCAGTGCGGACGCGCATCCCGCCTCCTGAACGTGAAATTTGTTCGGATATTAGGAGGCGGATCGGGCCCGGGGAAGTCGGAGAAATGCACAACAACCGTGCCGGGATACGGCTGTTGATGACAAAGCGGCGGTCCTGCCGCTGGTCGGACGGCGCTCAGGGACGGCCGGGCGCTGCGGCGTCGCCTACCGGCCCGGCGGTACGCCGCCGTCCGGGTACCGGCCGGGAGGCATCCCCTGCACCGGATACGGGCCGGGTGCATACGGAACGGGCGCATACGGGCCGGGCGCGTAGGGGCCGCCGGGGTACGGGCCTGCCGGGTGGCCCCCAACTGGGTAACCGCCGGTCGGGTAACCGCCTGTCGGGTGCGGGCCCGGTGCGTAAGGGCCCGGCTGTTGCGGCCCTGGGGGCGGCCCCTGCCATCCGGGTGGCGGAGGCTGGCCTGTACCGGCCATTGCCATCGCCGGTACGGGAGCGGGGTCCTGGGTCATGTGCGCCTGCCCGGTGCGGCGCAGCCGGCGGGCGCGGCGCTCGGCGAGGCGCCATTCCTCGCGGCGGCGGCGCTCGGCGAGCACGGCGGACAAAAGGATCTCGGGACGGACGCCTGGAGGCGGCGGTGGGCTGACCACCTCCACGACCTGCGCCGCGATGCGCTGCCCCAGCGAATCGCGGACCTCCGGCAGCAGCTCCCAGAAGCGCGCCAGGTACTGGCGGGCCGTCATCGCCAGCTCGTCCGACAGCATCGACAGCTCCAGCGACCGCCCCCACCAGGCGAGCTGCGGGGGCATGACGGCGACGGGGCCGAGGCGGCCGGACGCGGGGATCCGCTCCTGGATGACGATCGTCCCGGCGAACAGGTCGCCGAGCCGCTTCCCGCGCCGGTTGCAGAACGAGGTGATCAGGGCGGGCGCCCCGTAGAGCGTCCAGAACTCCAGGAAGCCGGCCAGCGCGCGCACGAGCGCCTGCCGGAACCTGATCGGGCCCCCGTCGTCGGCCACGACCCGGATCCCCACGGCCATCTTGCCCAGCGTCCGCCCGCGCGACAGCGTCTCGAACGCGCACGGGTAGCCGACGATCACCGCGACGACGGCGATCAGGGACAGCCCTATCGTCCACGCCTCGTCCGCCACGAGGGCCGTCAGGCCCGCCACATAGAGGGTGACGTTCAGCAGGATGAGCTGGAGCAGCAGATCCAGCAGCAGGGCACAGCCCCGGCTGGCCAGGCGCGCGACACGGATGTCGAGCGCGACGGCCTCGCCGGTGACGAGTTCGGCCATGTCCTGATCCTCCCATGCGGGGCCGGTCCATTTTGCCGCCTTCGCCGGTCGAGGCGTTAGTCTCCCCGGGTGGACGTCGACGCCTATGTGGCCGCGCACAACGCCGACTGGCAACGGCTGGAGCATCTCATCAACCGCGGCCGCAGGCTGACCGGCGCCGAGGCCGACGAACTGGTCGAGCTGTACCAGCGGACGGCCACGCACCTGTCGGTCGTCCGGTCGAGCTCGCCGGACCCGGACCTCGTGGGCCGGCTGTCGTCGCTCGTGGCGCGCGGACGGGCCGCGGTGGCGGGCGCGCAGGCGCCTATGTGGCGCGACGTGACCAGGTTCGCGACGGTGTCGTTCCCCGCCGCCGCCTACAGGATGCGCTGGTGGTGGCTCGGGAACGCGGTGCTCGGCAACCTGCTCGCGCTGGCCCTGGCGATCTGGGTCGTGCACAGCCCGCACGTGCAGTCGAGCATCGGCACGCCGAACGAGGTCCGGGACCTGGTCGAGCACGACTTCGCGAACTACTACACCGAGCATTCGGCGGCGTCGTTCGCCTTCCAGGTGTGGACGAACAACGCGTGGGTGTCGGCGGTGGCGCTCATCTTCGGCATCCTGCTGGGCATCCCGACCGTCTACGTGCTGCTGATGAACCAGATCAACCTCGGTGTCACGGGCGGGCTGATGTTCGCCTACGGCAAGGGCGACGTGTTCTTCGGGCTGATCCTGCCGCACGGCCTGCTGGAGCTGACCGCGGTGTACCTCGCGTGCGCGGGGGGCCTGAAGCTCGGCTGGACGGTCGTGGACCCCGGGCGACGCCGCCGCGGCCAGGCGCTCGCGGAGGAGGGGCGCGCCGCGATCAGCATCGCCATCGGGCTCGTCGCCGTGCTGCTGGTGTCCGGCCTCATCGAGGGCTTCGTCACCGGCTGGGTGCACGTCACCTGGCTGCGCATCACGATCGGCGTCGTCGCCGAGACGGCGTTCCTCAGCTACGTGATCGTGCTCGGGCGCCGGGCCACCCGCCAGGGGGAGACGGGCGACGCCGAGCTCCGTCCGGATCTCGTCCCGGTCGCCGGCTGAGAGCCAAGACGCGGCACCCTCGCAGCGTCCAGCACTGAGACGTCAATCCCGGCGAACCCCCATCAACCGGCAACCGAGCCGCCCGGAGCGGGCGCGCCGGGGCGACTGGCGGCCGTCCAGGCGCCGCTGAGGGCGCCGCTGAGCCGTTCAGAGGCGCCCGGCGGCCTTGAGCGCGAGGTAGGCGTCCGCGAGGGCGGGAGCGATTTCCTGAGGCGGCGCGTCCACGACCTCGACCCCGTGCGTGCGGAGCTCGGCGGTGAGCCGGCGGCGATCGGCCCGGGCCCGCTCGGCGGCGGCCGCGTCGTACACCGCCGCGAGATCGCCGCGCCCGGCGGCCATCTCGCCGACCCGCGGGTCGGCGACGGCGGCGATCATGACGAGGTGGCGGGCGGTCAGCAGCGGCAGCAGCGGCAGCAGGCCCTCCTCGATCGCGGCGGTGTTCAGGTCGGTCAGCAGCACGACCAGGCACCGCTGCCTGACCCGCGCCATCAGCGTCGACACCATGCCCGCCGCGTCGAACTCCAGCAGCTCCGGCTCCAGCGGCGCCATTGCGTGCACCATCGCCGGGAGCAGGTCCGTGCGGGACGCGCCCTCGACGCGCGTACGGACGCGCCGGTCGTAAGCGAGGAGGTCGACCCGGTCGCCGGCCCGCGACGCCAGGGCGCCCAGCAGGAGCGCCGCGTCCATGGAGCAGTCCAGCCGCGGGATGTCCCCGACACGGCCCGCCGACGTGCGGCCGGTGTCGAGCACCAGGTAGATCCTCCGGTCGCGTTCGGGACGCCACGTCCGGACCACCACGTCCGCGCGCCGGGCGGTGGCCCGCCAGTCGATGGAGCGGACGTCGTCGCCGTCGACGTACTCGCGCAGCGAGTCGAACTCGGTGCCCTGGCCGCGGATGAGCGCGACGTGCGCGCCGGTCAGCTCGCGCAGGCGCGCCAGCTTCGCGGGCAGGTGGCGGCGCGAGGGGAACGCGGGCAGCGCCCGGACGGTCCAGGGCGCGGACCGCGACAGCTGCCTGGCGGCCAGCCCCAGCGGCCCCACCGAGCGGACCACGACGGTGACGGCGCGCCGGTCGCCGCGCCGGGTCGGCGTCAGCGCCATGTCGACGCGGCGGCGCTCCCCGGCCGGAACGTCCACGTGCACCATCCGGGGCGCGGCGGCGGCGCTGGGCGGCCACACGTCCCTCAGCCGCGCCTTGAGCCGGCGCCGGCCGAGGTTCTCCACGAGGAGCGTCACCTGCGCCGTCTCGCCGAGGCGGACGGAGGTGGCGCCCGACCTGTGGAACCGCAGCGCCCGCACGTTGCCGGCCAGCGCGAGGTCCGTCACGACGCCGAGCAGCAGGACGCCCCAGATCGCGAGCAGCGTCCACCAGCTCGGCAGCAGGATCGGCACGACCGCGCCGAGCAGCGCCAGCAGCCCCAGGCGTCCGGTGAGCGCCATCAGCGCGGCGCGGGGACGTGAGCGAGGATGCCCTCCAGCACCCCGTCCGCGGTCGCGCCCTCCAGCTCCGCCTCCGGACGCAGCTGCACGCGGTGGCGGAGCGTCGGCCGCGCCAGTGCCTTCACGTCGTCCGGCGTCACGTAGTCGCGGCCGGACAGCCACGCCCACGCGCGCGCGGTGGCGAGCAGTGCGGTAGCACCGCGCGGGGAGACGCCCAGCTGGAGCGACGGGGACTGGCGCGTCGCGCGGCACAGGTCCACGACATAGGCGGCGATCTTGGGATCCAGGTGCACCGCTCGGACGGCGGCGCGCCCGGCCGCCAGCTCGGCGGCGCCCGCCACGGGCTTCACCTCGGACAGGTCGCGCGGATCGAATCCGGCGGCGTGCCGCTGCAGCATCCTGATCTCCTCGTCCCGCGTGGGGACGGGGACGGTGAGCTTCACCAGGAACCGGTCGAGCTGCGCCTCGGGCAGTGGGTAGGTGCCCTCGTACTCGATCGGGTTCTGCGTCGCGCACACCACGAACGGGTCGGGCAGGGGGCGCGCGGCGCCCTCCACCGAGACCTGCCGCTCCTCCATGGCCTCCAGCAGGGACGCCTGGGTCTTCGGCGGAGTCCGGTTGATCTCGTCGGCGAGCAGCAGGTTGGTGAAGACCGGGCCCTCGCGGAACTCGAACTCCGAGGTCCTGTTGTCGTACACCAGCGACCCGGTCACATCGCCCGGCATCAGGTCGGGGGTGAACTGCACGCGCTTGAAGCCGAGGTCGAGGGCCCGCGACAGCGTCTTGATGAGCAGCGTCTTGGCGGTGCCGGGGACGCCCTCCAGCAGCACATGGCCGCGGCACAGGAGCGCGATGACGAGCCCGGTCACCACCGAGTCCTGGCCGACGACCGTCTTGGCGACCTCGCCGCGCAGCGCCGCGAGCGCCGCGCGGGCGGTCTCGGCCTGCCGCCGGGCCTCCTCCGACATGCCCTCGGCTCCGGGCGGGGTGTCGCTCGGCGCGACACCGCCGGGGGACAGCCCGGGCCCGTCGTCCTTCCCGAGGTCAACAGGGTGGTTCACGACTGGCGTACCTGCCTTTCAAGGTCGTCGAGGACGGCGGTGAGGGCGATCAGCCCGGCGTCGTCCAGGGGGTCGGGACCGTACAGGGCCGCGCCGACGTACGCCTCGTCGTGGGCGGTCCGGCGGGCCACGGCCGTGACGATCTCCTGCGCGGCCGCGGGGTCCTGCGCGCTGCTGCGCGGCAGGCCGAGGAGCGGGACGAGGCGCTCGCGGGCGCCTGAGCGCAGCGCGCCCGCGGCCCGGTCCCGGGCACGGGCGGCCCGGTACAGGCGCGCGCGCCCCTCGACCGTCTCGGCGGACCGGACGATCACGGGGAGCGCCTCCGCCACGACGGGGCCGAGGCGCCGGCCCCGCCACAGCGCCACCAGGACGACCGCGAAGACCAGCTCCAGGAAGAACAGCTTGACGCCGAACGGAAGCAGGTCGGTCAGCGACTCCTGCCCCGCGCCGGCGCCTTCGGTGGGCATGTCGGGGGCCAGCCACACCACGGACTGGCGCGCCCCCGCGAGGTTCATCAGCAGCGCGGCGTTGCCCTCTTCCGCGAGATGGCGGTTGGTCAGCGGCGCGCTGGAGCCCAGCACCGTGACGGTCCGGGGACCGTCCTGGACCTGGACGAGCCGCGCCTGATCGTCCGCCCGGTAGCAGACGACGCCGTTGCCGGACGCCTCATAGGTCTGCGACTGGTCGAACGCCACCGTGCCCGCGAGTGTGGCGGCCTGAAGGGAGCACCCGGGTTCGGCCGCATTGGCGAAGCTGGTGCCGTTCATCTCCACGCCGGGCGCCAGTGCCTCCAGTACGGGCGTCGTGGGTTCGACGAGCAGCAGGGCCCCCTGCGTGCCACGCATCCGGTCGATGTCGTTCTGTGTGAGGCGCTCGCTGCGCGTCACCACCATGACGGTGCTGGGGCCGGACCGGTCGACGGCCTCCTCGGCGTGCCTCGCCACCGTCACCGGCGTCCCGTGCTGCTTGAGGATCTCCGCGAGCGCGCGCGAGCCGTCCGTCTTCGGCGAGGTCGGATCGAGCCGTTCCGGGGAGTCGGACGGGCGCAGCGCTGCAAGGATCACCGCGATCACGACCATGGCGAACAGCGCCGCCACGACGCCGCGCGCCGACCGCCAGCGGCGGCCGGCGACCTGCCGGGCGGACGGCTCGCCCTGCGTGCGCCGCCCCTGGGCCGGCGACTCGATCACCATCGCGGGGCCCCGTCCGGGTCGTCGGCGCCGGCCGCCGCCGGGACGAGCCCGTCGGACTCCAGCGGCTTCGGACGCGCCGCGCGCAGCCGCTCGTCCAGCTCCTTGACCTGCCCGTATCCCTCGGCGGTGCCGGGGCGGTCGCCGTACCAGACGTCATCGAAGACCCGCACGCCGGCGCGCAGCGCGTCCGCGAGGTCCGGCACCGCCTCACCGGCCTCCGCCGCCAGCTCGTCCGCCGTGCGGCCGGGACGCGGCGCGAGCACCGCGCGCTCCTCCAGGTCGCGGGCGATGGCGCGGAGCCTCTCCCGGATGGCCTCGGCCCACTGCCCCTCCGCGGCGAGCCGTTCCGCCGCATCGCGGTGGTCGAGGGCCGTCGAGGGCTTGTCCTCCAGGAGCGGGTCCTTCCTGGAACGCGGGTTGCGGCGGTCCCACATCAGCCACACGACGAGCGCCACCGCCACCAGAGCGATCACCACGATGACCGCTATCGAGATCCACCCGCCGCCGTTGCCGTGTGCGTTCGGCTGGGCCGCGTGACTGAACAGGTCGTGGAGCCAGTCGGTGAAGCGGTCCCACACGCGCTCCAGCCAGGACGGCTTGTCCCGCTGGTAGATCTGCTTGTCCAGCTCGCGGCGGGCCATGTCGCGGGCCTCGTCGCGGCCGATCGGATCGAGCATCACGGACGCGCCCCCGCTTCCGGACCGGTTCCCCTCCAGGCGCCCACCGGGCGCGGCCGCCACAGGTCGATGAAGCCTTCCCCATCGACGTCGTCGCCCTGGCCGCCCGTCTCGCCGGGGCCGGAATCGGGGCCGGCGCTAGGGCCGGGGCCGTCACGGCCGGAACCGGCCGCCACAGCGGCGGCGGAACGCCCTCGCGTGCGCAGGTCCAAGTCCAGTCCCTCGCGGCGCATCCGTCGGTCCATGTAGAGCAGCGCGATGACGCCGGCGTCGAACGGCAGCACCACCGACCAGCTGATGATGCGCCCCACCGTGTCGACCGTGAGCGCGCCCATCGTCGACCCGCCGTCCGAGCCGATGCCGAAGAAGAGCAGCTGGATGACCAGGAACGGGATCCGCAGGGCGAAGAACCCCATGAACACCGTGATGAGGATCGCCAGCAGCAGAGTCCCGCAGGTGCGGAGCCACCGGCCCTTGGACAGCACCCGGGCCCGGTTCAGCGCGCCCCCGACCGTCGTACGCTCCAGCACCACGGCCGGTACGGCCTGGACGAGCAGGATGTACGTCCACACCATCAGCCCTATGCCGATGGGGAAGCCGACGACCGCCGCCAGCGCCCCCAGCGCCGGATGCGCGCCCGAGGCCACCAGGAGGATGAACGGGATGATCGGCGCCGTCATCGCCAGGAGCGGCACCAGCAGCACCACCGCCGCCGTGGCGGCGAGGCGGCCCAGCCGTGGCCGGGCATCGCGCCAGGCCTGGCGCGGCGCGATCGGCAGGCCCACCAGCTCCCGTCCCAGGATCGGCGCGAGCAACCCCGACAGGACCAGGATCCCGTAGGCCGACAGCACCAACCCCATGAGCGCGAGGGTCAACTGCGCCCCGAAGGAGCGGATGAGCACCCCTGGCGTGACCTCGTCACGAGCCTCGTTGCCGATGAAGAAGTACGCCGCCACCGAGCTCGTCACCTGGATGACCGTGCTGAACGCCAAGGCGATGCCCAGCGCCGTACGCGGACGGCGCCGGATCCCGGCGATGGCGCCGTCGAGCATCTCCGAGATGGACATGGGGCGGAACGGGACGTCGGCGTCCGCGTCGTCGTCCCAGCCGTCCGGTCCCGGCATGTCGGCTCCCTGCGGTGTTCGGCGGGGGTGTCCCGGCGTGGACGGCCCATGGTGACCGTGGCCGCCGGTCAGGTCATCCTGTCACGGGCGAGCCGCCGCAAATGCCGTCACCGGACCGGTCGATGGCGATCTGTGCCCTGACGGGGCCCCGTACCGGACGAATGCTGCCGATCTCGGTCAACCTGGCATGGGTTTCGGGAGTCCCGTTTACAATCCCGCCCTTGTGTGGGGTGTCGTATAAGGCGCGTATAAGGCCACCCGCCTGCCATGTCGCGCCTTGGCTTGCGCCAAGGGGCCGCCCACCGGATGCCTGGAGGAGTCATGTACAAGGCAAACGCAGGTAACCTTGCACGCCAAGGCATATCTCTCCCTGGCGAGGTGGGGCCGGAGCGTCTCACCCCACTCCACCGAACCCCGACTTTGTGACGATGAGGGCCATGAGAGGACGTGTACTGGTCGTCGACGACGACCTCGCGCTCGCCGAGATGCTCGGCATCGTGCTGAGGGGCGAGGGCTTCGAGCCGTCGTTCGTCCACGACGGCGACAAGGCGCTCGAGGCGTTCCGGGAGACCCGGCCCGACCTGGTGCTGCTGGACCTGATGCTGCCGGGCGCCGACGGCATCGACGTCTGCCGGCAGATCCGCGCCGAGTCCGGCGTGCCGATCGTCATGCTGACCGCCAAGAGCGACACCGTCGACGTGGTCCTCGGCCTGGAATCGGGCGCCGACGACTACATCGTCAAGCCGTTCAAGCCCAAGGAGCTGGTCGCCCGCGTGCGCGCGCGCCTGCGCCGCACCGACGAGCCCGCTCCCGAGACCCTGCAGATAGGGGACATCACCATCGACGTGGCCGGGCATTCGGTGAAGCGCGCCGACCGCCACATCCCCCTCACCCCATTGGAGTTCGACCTGCTCGTCGCGCTCGCCCGCAAACCGCGCCAGGTGTTCACCCGGGAGGTCCTGCTGGAGCAGGTCTGGGGCTACCGGCACGCCGCCGACACCCGCCTGGTGAACGTGCACGTGCAGCGGCTCCGCGCCAAGATCGAGAAGGATCCCGAGCGGCCCGAGATCGTCGTCACCGTGCGCGGCGTCGGCTACAAGGCCGGTCCCGCCTGACCTCGCGGTACCGCACCCCTCGTGACAGCCGGAACGGCACGCCGATGACCGAGAGCACACCACGCCGCCAGGACCCGTCGTGAGGGTCGCCACGACCAGGGCCAAGCGCCTGGCGCGGCGCGGCCTGGTGACGCTCCGGCGCGTCCTGCGCGGCACGGCGCGCCGCGGCTCCGTGCGCTGGCGCCGCTCCATCCAGGTGCGCGTGGTCACCTCGACGCTGTTCATCTCGGCGATCGTGGTGGCCATCCTGGGCGCGTTCCTGATGCAGCAGGTGTCGTCCGCCCTCATGGACGGGAAGGTCAAGGCCGCCCGCCTCCAGCTGGACGAGGGCCTGGCGCAGGTACAGCGGGACCTGGGCAACACGTCCGCCGCCACGGAGGACGGCAGCCGCCTCAACGCGGTGGTGAACCGGCTGAAGGCGCGCAGTGGCCCGTCCGGCCTGTACGAGGTGTACATCCGCGACACCACCGCCGAGTACTTCGACGGGTACGCCACCAACGAACTCCGTAAGGAGAGCGTCCCGCAGCGTCTCCGGGACGAGCTCAAGCACGCCCCCGCCGGGGCGCGCGCCTACACCTACGGCAAGCTCACCTATGTCGGGGGCCATCCGTCCGAGCGCGGCCTCATCGTGGGCGGCAAGGCCGGGCAGTTCGAGCTGTACTACCTGTTCCCACTGGAGCAGGAGCAGAGGACCCTCACCAACGTGAGCCGCTCCATGGTCGGCGTGGGCGTCGTCCTGGTGCTGCTCCTGGCCGCCATTGCCTCCCTGGTGACGCGCCAGGTCGTCATCCCGGTGCGGCTGGCGGCGCAAGGGGCGCAGAGGCTCGCGGCAGGGCGGCTTGAAGAGCGCATGCGCGTGCGCGGGGAGGATGACCTGGCGCGCCTGGCCCGGTCCTTCAACGACATGGCCGCCAACCTCCAGGAGAAGATCGGCGAACTGGAGGATCTGTCGCAGTTGCAGCGCCAGTTCGTCTCCGACGTCTCCCATGAGCTCCGCACGCCGCTGACCACCATCAGGATCGCGGCCGACATGCTCTACGAGAACCGCGACACCTTCGACGACCCCGCCGTGGGCCGTTCGGCGGAACTGCTGCAGAGCCAGCTCGAACGCTTCGAGTCGCTGCTTGCCGACCTGCTGGAGATCAGCCGCCACGACGCCGGCGCCGCGACGCTCGACGCCGAGTCGCTCGACATGCGCGACCTGGTGCTGCGCGTCGTCGGCGACATCCAGGGCCTCGCCGAGCGCAAGGGCAGCAAGGTCGTCCTGCAGCTGCCGGGCGAGCCGTGCATGGCCGAGGTGGACCGCCGCAGGGTGGAGCGCATCCTGCGGAACCTCGTCGTCAACGCCGTCGAGCACGGCGAGGGCGAGGACATCGTCGTGTCGGTCGCCGCCGACCGCGACGCCGTCGCCGTCGCCGTGCGGGACCACGGCGTCGGGCTCAAACCGGGGGAGGGGCAGATGGTCTTCGACCGCTTCTGGCGTGCGGACCCCGCGCGCGCACGCACGACCGGCGGCACGGGACTGGGGCTGTCCATCTCCCGGGAGGACGCCCAGCTCCACGGCGGCTGGCTGCAGGCATGGGGCGAACCCGGTGTCGGCTCCCAGTTCCGGCTGTCGCTGCCCCGCGTCGCCGGAGCCGAGCTGCGCGGATCACCCCTCCCGCTCGTCCCGCCCGGAGCGGGCGATGCGCGGCCCCTCTTCGCCGAACTGGAGGCAGGGGATTGACCGGCGACCGCCGCGCAACGCGCCGCCTCCACGCCGGGCGGGTACGGCCCGCCGTCGCCGTCGCGGTCGTCCTGGTCCTGTGCATGACCGGATGCGCCAACGTGCCCACCGGCGGCCAGGTCGTCACCGGCAAGCCCGCGGAGAAGGCCGAGCGCGTGGACGACCCGTACGTCCGCCTGATCCCCGTGAGCCCGCAGCCGGACTGGACGCCCACCCAGGTCGTCTCCGGCTTCCTCACCGCCTCCGCGAGCTTCGACGACGGCCACAAGGTCGCCAAGGAGTACCTGAGCACCCCCAACGCCTGGGACCCCGGCCTCAGGCCGTACGTGGACGTCCTGACCAGCCGCCTGGTCGACCCCCATGTCGAGCAGACGTCCGCCAACCGGGCCACCGTCCACGTCACCGGGGACCAGCTCGGCGCCATCGCCTCCGACGGGCAGTACACGGCCGCCCCCAAGAGCTTCGACGTCAGCTTCCAGCTCGCCAAGACCCAGCAGGGCGTCTGGCGCATCACCGGCCTTCCCGGCAACGACAAGGAAGGCCTGCTCCTCACCAAGGACGACGTCGAACGCGCCATGCGGACCGTCAACCTGTACTTCTTCGCGCCGGACCAGCACACCCTCGTCCCCAACGGCATCTTCCTGCCCGTGGTGGACCGGGAGACGCTGCCCACTCAGCTCGTCCAAGCCCTGCTGTCCGGGCCCACCTCCTGGCTGGACGGGGCCGTGCAGAGCGCCTTCCCCAAGGGGACGAGGCTGCGCGGCGGCAATGTCCGCATCGACAAGGACCTCGCGATAGTCGACCTCACCCAGGAGGCCCGCGGCGGCAACGTGGAGCGCATGTCGGCACAGCTCAGCTGGACGCTGCGGCAGCTCTCGGAGATCAAACGCTGGCGCCTGCAGATCGACGGCGAGACCGTCACGCCCGACGGCACGGACTCCACCCAGTCGGTGCACGCCTGGGACGGCAACTCGCCCGACGGGCAGGACCCCGACGAGCAGATCCGCCAGACCGCCTATGTCGCCGGATCGTCCGGCTTCATCGGCACCCTCCAGGGCGACCGCGCCCAGCCCGTTGTGACGGGGCCCGCCGGGCGGCTGTCCCACCCCGCCGTCTCGCCGAACTACCAGGAGCTCGCCGGGCTCAGCGCCGAGGGCGACCAGCTCGTCACCGCCGGGCCCGTCGCCGGAAGCCCGACCGCCCGCGTCGTGCTGAACGCCCATCGCGGCGCCCGGTTCACGGCCCCCTCGTGGAGCCGCGACGGCAGCCTGTGGACGGTGGAGAGCACGACGAAGGCGTCCTGGCTGTGGGTGCGGCGTCCCGGCAAGGCGCCCGTGCGAGCCGCCCACTGGGGCCTGGCCGGACGCCAGGTGCTCGCCTTCCACGTGGCCCGCGACGGTGTCCGCGCCGCCGTCATCGTCCGCATCGACGGGCGTCCGGAGGTGCAGATGGGCCGGATAGCCGTAGGCGCGGGCGGCGCCCCGGACGTCGGCTCGTTCCTGCCCGTCTCGTCCGAGCTGCAGACCGCCGTCGACCTGGCGTGGCGCGACTACGACACCCTCGCCGTGCTCGGCCGCGCCAAGCGCGACTCCCCGACGCTGCCGTACCTGATGCCGGTGAGCGGCAGCGCGATCACCTCCCTGGGCGTCGGCGCGCTCGGCGAGCCCCGCACCATCGCGGCGGCCCCTGGGGCCCCTGTGCTGATCGGCACCAGTTCGTCCGGCAAGGACCAGGTGTGCCGTCAGCGCCCGCCGATCACCTCCTACAGCCCCTGGATCTGCCCGACCCCGGCACGGGACCCGAGCTACGCCCGCTGAGCCGGACGCGGAGCTGTGGATAACTTCGCGGCGAGGTTATCCACATTTCGGCGAGGGGCTTCCGGCCACTGGGCGGGCCGAGCATCGTCGAGGTCATGAGCTTCTTCGGCGACCTGATCGACTTCCTGCTCCCAGAGCGCTGCGCCGGTTGCGGCGGCGAGCCCGTCCTGCTGTGCGGCGGATGCGCGGCCGCGCTGTCCGGCCCTGCCCGGCCCACGCGTCCGGCGCCCGCCGGCCTCCCGCCTCCGTGGACGGTCGCCGCGTACGACGGCCCGGTCCAGAAGATCTTCTCGGCCTACAAGGAGCACGGCCGGACGGCGCTCGCCGTTCCGCTCGGGGAGGCTCTGGCGAGGGCGGTCGACGCGGCGGTACCGGAGGCGTGGGACGGCGGGACGCCGGGCGGGCCCGGTCCGCCGACGGGCGCCTCGGCGGCGTCGCAAGGGGAGACCCCGGTCGTGTGGGTCCCGTCGCGGCGGGGCGCTGCGCGGC